>DCIP01000186.1:0-151 GCA_002317115.1 Candidatus Scybalocola fimicaballi | reverse complement strand
TCTTGTCTGTCTTAAGTGTACGTGCTCCGAAGCCCACCACCTTACCTGAAATGGAGTGGATCGGGAACATCACACGTCCCGCATATTTATCATAGACACGTGTGCCAGTGTTCACCGTCGCACCCAACGCAACCAGATGCTCAAGTTTGAT
>DCIP01000164.1 GCA_002317115.1 Candidatus Scybalocola fimicaballi | reverse complement strand
CTTCTAAACGCAGTAGCATTAATACTATTTACTCTATATCCAACAGACAATATTACATCAAGATTATAAAATATAGTTGAATACTTCTGCTTTCCATCATTACCCATATGTTCCAAAATGGAACATGTGCTATCTTTATCAAGTTCTCCACTCTTGAATATATTATTTAAATGTTTTGTAATGGCAGGGCGTTTCGTTCCAAACAAATCTGCTATCTGCTGCTGTGTAAGCCATACGGTTTCTTGTTCTGCATCAAACTTAACCTCCAAACTCACTTTATCATCAATATGATAAAGGACAATTTGCGATTCCATCGAACCTACTGACTGTGTATCTAAACTTTTATCCATAAACTTTTCTGTATTTTACAAATAACTCACTCCATTTCATATTCTCCTCCCATCGTCTCTCTGACAATGCCATCCATTTCCAGGTCAAACAACATATCTGCAACCTCCGCAATCGGTTTGCCCAAATGTCTGGCAATGATATCTTTATGTGATGCTCCTGCCGACGCAAGGAATTCCACAATCAGTTTTTTATCTCCGTCAAGATTAAGATCAGACATTGATGGCATTTGGGGTGATTTCGGTTCAATCGTTTTTATTACAGGATTTCGCAAATCACGTAACGAATCATTTCCAGAAAGTATTTCATCCACGTCGGCTGCAGAGGTAATCAAATGGGCTTTTCCACTACGAATCAATGCATTGCATCCTTCACTCTGCACTCTTGTGTAGTCGCCAGGCAACGCACACAACGGTACTCCATAACGATGGCTCCAATCGGCTGTGTACATTGATCCACCATTCCCTTTGCTCTCCACCACAACCACGACGTCGGCAATGGCTGCAATAATTCTGTTTCGCTCCACAAAATTCTTATTATCGGTCGACGATTGATACTGAAACTGTGTCATCAGGCCTCCGTGAGCCAAAATATCTTTGATGTATCGACGGTGTACTGCGGGGTAGACGGTTCCGATATTCGTTCCCATGACAGCCAAAGTGTCCAGTCCATTCTCCAATGCCGCACAGTGGGATGTGATGTCTACTCCCTTAGCCAACCCACTCACTATCAATACGTCAGGATACAATTTGGCGATATCAGCCACAAACGATTCGACAAATGCTTTCCCATAGTGAGTCATGTTGCGAGTGCCGACAATGGAGATAATCTTACGACTGTTGAGCGACGTCGCACCTTTATAATAAAGGAAGAATGGAGTATCCCCACGTCTGCTTGCCAACTTCGACGGATAATCCTCGTCGTAGAGGGATAAGATTCTCACTCCGTCTTTCTGAGCGTATTCAATCTCTCGTTCGGCAAGACGGAGCAACGTCGCACCATTTCCTGATATTGCTTTTGCAGCCGACGGATTCAGTCTGCACTTCTCCACCAACATTTTTTCTGGCAACGCGAAAACGTCGCCTAATGTCTCGAACTTCTGTGATAATTCCTTGATTTTGGCTGAGCCAACTCCGTGAACAAATGTCAACGCTAAGCCATAAAGGGCATCACTGTTACTATTCCACATGTCAACTAAATTTTAATCATTCATATTTTAACGCAAAGGTAAACAATTACAATTAATTTTCATAAAATCCCCACGTCTTACTTTCAATTTCATCAAATTTATATAATTTTGCACCATAAACTGAAATTAACTTAACACATAAAACGACATGTGCGGAATTGCGTATGTAAGATTAAGAAAGCCACTTAAGTATTATTACGAAAAGTACGGCTCTTGGAAATACGGTCTTGAAAAGCTGTATATCCTAATGGAAAAGCAACACAATCGCGGTCAGGAAGGTGCCGGTTTGGCTTGCGTCAAACTTCATGCTAAACCTGGCGAGGAATATATCTTCCGTGAGAGAGCCGAGGGCGGTCAGGCTATCGACAAAATCTTCGAATCAGTTTATCAGAACTATCAGAATCTTTCTCCAGAAATATGGGCTGACCCTGATTATGCAGCCGACAATCTTCCTTTCGCTGGAGAGATGTATCTTGGTCATCTTCGTTACAGCACGACTGGAAAATCCGGTTTATCATACGTTCATCCTTTCTTGCGTCGTAGCAACTGGAAGGATCGTACTTTGGTGTTGGCAGGTAATTTCAACCTTACCAACGTCGACGAGGTTTTCGCCAATCTAACTCGTATCGGCCAGCATCCACGTGATATGGGCGACACAATCCTTATGCTTGAGACTATCGGCCACCAGCTTGACATGGAGGTTCAACGTAAGTTTAATGAATACGACGCTCAGGGCAAATCATACGATGAGATTTCTGAACTTATCGAGAAGAATGTCGACTTGGGAGAGGTAATTCGTAGAAGTGAAAAGGGCTTCGACGGTGGTTACTGCATCTGCGGTATGGTAGGTCACGGCGACTCGTTCATCTTCCGTGATCCAAACGGAATTCGTCCAGCTTTCTATTATTACGACGACGAGATCATCGTTGCGGCAAGTGAGCGTCCGGTCATCCAGACTGTGATGAATGTCAAGATTGATGATATCAAGGAGCTTGAGCCTGGTCAGGCAATCATCATCAAGAAAGACGCGTCGTTCCACCTTGAGCAGATACGTGAGGCTGGAGAGATCAAGAAAT
>DCIP01000157.1:1734-3856 GCA_002317115.1 Candidatus Scybalocola fimicaballi | reverse complement strand
TGTCTGGCGAATTGTAGGAAGAATCACTGAGGTTACCCAATGCTTGAACTCACGCGCCTTAGGCATCTTAGAGGAAAGGATGAGAGAGTAAACACCAGACTCGTTGATGAAGCAGGTGTTTGCCTTGTAGTTGGAACCTGATACCTGAATTAGGTATGAGGTTTTATCCTCCTTCTCTACATGAGCTGTCAACGCATTGCTTGGATTAGCATAACCCAAAGCAAGTGCAACATCTCTACCAACGAAGCCAATCTGGCCATCAGGGAATTGCATTGTTCGAATATCACCGAACTCAGCGTTTGAAAAAATAGAAATCTGATTCTCCATGTTACCTTATATATTTTTATGGAGTGAAACTTATGCACGAGAAAGCACTACACCTTCACAAATGCGAATGGTGCAAAAAAAATGCACCCACAACCAGACTAATTTGTCGATTGTGAGTGCGAAGGAAATATTTTTTTTTACCAATGGTTAATTTTACCTTACATTGGCAAAAATGATTGGTTATTTAACAATCAATTAACGAACAGCGCTAAAATCAAAATTCAATAGACTACTTTTCATCTCAATCAGTTTTGATTTGATATAATTCTTCATTTCAGTGAAAGGTTCATAGATTTTGCGTTGTTTGCTACTGAGATTTGCTAATGTTTTTGAAGATAATCTCTGCAATTCATCAATTCTATCAAGGAATGTGTCATAACTGCATATACAGTTCTTATATACAGAACTAACCATTTTATAGAGGTTACTTACAGAATTCTTAAGATTCTTAAACCCATCGGCAACAACAGAAAAGAAACTCACGAAAAACAAGGTATTTTCCTTCTTCTCGGCAGCAGATGTTCTACAACAAATATTGATATTGAAATATTGGTTAGCCAACATATCCAATGTAGCGAGAAGTTCCTCGCGTGGAAAAGCATCTAATTTATGCTTTCTTTTTCTTTGAAGAGCACCAAATCTCTCGAATATCGACTTGCGTTTTGTCCCCACCAGTTCAAGTACTTTGTTAATACCGAACAGCATATCAAGTTCCTCGTTATACACATCGTCATACGAGGAATTACGAATACTATCACGAATAGCACCTACTTGGTCACAGGAATAACCTGCTATATCTGATAATGCATCCAAAAGTGTCTTTGATTTGATAGTCTCATTCTCCTTGAATAATCCTCTCAATTCGTCAGCATGCTCAGCTACATCATGTTCAATGTCTGTATAATGAAGTATTTCTCTTTTTCTTACGCTCTCCTCGCTTTGATTCTTAACATCTTGCTTAAATCCAATAACTTTATTGCTGAACTGTCTAAAATCTCCAGCAACTTTATTTAATTGATTTGACGCACAATCAAGTAGATGCTTTCTCGTTTTGGAAACTTCGCCTTCTTTGCACTGTTCTAATAATGTACGCGCGTCAATCATAAATTCCTGCATGTCGGCAAGTTCCTCATCCAAGATGAAATCAACATCCAGTTTGTCATCTTTTGCCAAAGTACGCAAACGGCTTTTACTATAGCCAGCAAAACTGCTTCTAAGTTCAGCCATTTCCTCCTTTAGTGCCCCCATAAGGCTAAATGCATAGATATAACCTTCGTCCGTTTTCTCATTTACCGAGTTTACAATATTCCGCATTACATCTCGCGTTTCATCAAGACGTTTTCTCACATCGTCGCGATCTGACATACGTTGTCTTGATCTGCCGAATACAATGCTTCTAAAAAGGTCGGATGAATACGCGTCACTAGCTATTATCTCGCCTATCCTTGATAATAAATTTTCTTCTGTTTTACCTGAAAATACTAAATTCATAATTTGTTCCCATTAGAGGGATAGAGCAAAGTTACGAAAAAATAGTCAAAGCGTGACAACTTTGTAGTAACAAAATACAAAAAAAGTTTTCGGATTTTATTTTTTTAACTGCAAACAAAAAACGCCTGGTGAAGGCTCTTGCTAACAAGGGTAATCAAGTTTACTTGAATTACCGAGTGCTCTCGAGGTTCGATGATGGTCAATTCTCTTCATGCGTGTGGGTATAGAATAAGGTTTAATTTGATTATAGACTATTGGGAACGATTTGGTAACAAAAAACCACTGACAATCGGCATTTCTGCTG
>DCIP01000157.1:0-1715 GCA_002317115.1 Candidatus Scybalocola fimicaballi | reverse complement strand
TGAAAATCAGTGGGTTCGTCTATTCAGTTCTTTGCACTAAAGGCAAAGCGACAAGTCGAGCGATAAATCTTGATAAGATGAACAAGTGACGACATTATTATGATAACGAAGTCTATTCTGTCAACTAAAAGAGTTCGTTAACGGTTTTATTAAAGTATGCAGATAATTTCAATGCTAACTCGGTACTTGGAACGAATTTATTGTTTTCTATGGCAAATATGTTTTGTCTGCTTACACCAATCTCCTCTGCTAACTGTGCCTGGCTGGCGCGTTTTATGGCACGTTCTATTCTTAGATTATTGCCCAAGTCTTTCTCTCAATATTTTCTCTGTATCCTCTGATTCTGGATATACAGCAAGAATGGTTCCTTCATCATCTATCATGAAACCACCGCCTCCGGCACTCGAGACGCCGTTCTTCAACCATATCTGATTCTTGTCGTTCAGTTCAAGAAGGCATAACCATGGATAACCATCTTTCTTTACAGCCTTGTGCATGTTCTCTTCCTTTTGTTCTCTCGCAATGGCAATAACCTGAAATCCCTTGTCCTTGTACTTTTCGTAGAGCGGAATAAGTTCCTTTGCATGTTTCCTGCAAGGTCCGCACCATGATGCCCATAGGTCGATGTAGATAATCTTTCCTGTGTAAAACGACGAGAGTTTCACGGTCTTGCCATCGGCATTGCATACATCATAGTCGATATACTTGTTGCCAGTGACAAGATCTAATGCACTTAACGAGTTCTTTATGCTCTCATGGTAAGGATGTCCCTTATACTTTTTGCTGTAAGTATTCTTGTATGAACTAAGTTTGTAAGGTGTCGTTGGATCGGAATGTGCTCCTCTTAAAGCCAAGCTCAATCTCATATCTGCCAATCCATAGAGACAAGGATGCTCATCAAGCCACTTTACGGTTGCGATTTTCTTCTTAAAGAATGCATTTTCAGATTCCTTGTTCATCTGCTTGTACGCTGAAGAATGTGGATTTGTGCTATTCTCAGAATAAAATTCTTCCACATACGCACGTCTCTGCTCGTCGTCCATGTCCTTTATCTCGCTCTTGAGAATGTTCTCAATGGAGTCAGTCTTCTGATTGAGAGCTTCAAAGACAGAATTATACACGGCATCTATCTCTGCATTACATTGCTGCATCATTTGGGTTTCTTTGCCAGTACCAACGACAACAACCTTGTCACGTTTTGTGGCAAACGTGATTGTCACTTTCTGGTTCTCGGAAAAGAAATAAGCTGGTCGCCAGGATCCATTCTCGTATAGGTTTACTGGTATAAGTTCATAATAGCCAATAGTATCTTTCCTCAGGTCGTAACTGAACTCGCCATCTACAACAGGAACAGAGATTACGTTTGCCTGCGTTCTGACGTCTGCACCTGATTCTATCAGATACAACTCTTTTGTCTCAGGGTCAGTAGTAGTTCCTTCTATGTGGCAAGTGTATTTTTGTGCCAGTATACTACCTACAATCCATAACAATAAAAATGATAATGTTATTCGTTTCATATTGGAATACTATTTTTGACGGTTAGAACCTTTCTGCGAGTTTCTTCAGTTCTTCGCTATTGAAATTACCTACTTCGAAGTTGTTCTCGATGAGTTTGCCATTCCATCACGTTTTTGGTGAACTTTCTATCCAGTAGTAACCAAGGATAGGTGTGTGATGAATGCGCTTACCGCATACAACGGAATATTCTCCATCCA
>DCIP01000088.1:8906-11297 GCA_002317115.1 Candidatus Scybalocola fimicaballi | reverse complement strand
GCTCCGCTTACAGCTTACAACCTGTTACATCCAAAATCATTCTTCCGTCCTAACGGCATGAATGACAACCAGAAGTTGATCAACAACTATGAGTACAAAGGAATTGAGGTTGAGCGTGGATTAAAAGAAGAACTAAAAGCAACTTCATTCTACAAGTTGTTCTTAAAGGATGTGTTTGGCACTGCTAATGTACTAAACTATGGTAGTGGCGCCGCATACTTGTCTTACTGGTATATTCTAAAGAACGAGAGCGTAAATGTATTCTCATTCGATGACGATAAAGACGATTTGCTAACAATCGCATCGTTCTGCTATTTGCGCAATCCACGAATGACATTCTCTACAGAGATCGATGATTTGGCGTCATTGCCAAGAAACGTAGAGAACGGTTCATTTGAGACCGATGCTCCAAACAACAGATTCACAACAGTGATTATCAACCGCTCTATGCCAAATTCAGACACAGACATGTTGGAAATCGCAAAGGAGGCAAATACAGTGTATATCAGAAAGAGTGTGATTGACAGATTTGAGACATCAATCATAGCACTTGACTTTGATAAGTCTGCAGAGGATGACGTATTCGCTTGTTACGTAAAGAATAACAACCATCCTAAGAGATATAAACTAAACAACTAATAGAGGCGATGAAATATGATGTTGTGATAATCGGTGCAGGTCTGGGTGGACTTGAATGCGGATACATCTGCGCTAAACACGGCAAAAGTGTCTGTGTGCTTGAGCAGGGCATCACACTTGGGGGATCACTTCAGGTGTTCAAGCGACGTGGACATACATTCGACACAGGCTATCACTACATCGGAGCATACGACAAAGGTCAGTCGTTGCATCGTCTGTTCGACTATTTCAACCTTACTCATCTTCCTTTCCAGAAGATGGACGCCAACTATTTCGATGAGGTCGTCTACAAAGGAGAGTCGTATCGTTTTGCAAATGGCTATGACAATTTCGTTGATGCATTGGCTGAAAAATTCCCGCACCAGCGTCAGAATTTGAAAAACTTCGTCGACTTTCTTTCTAAGGTCGGTGATAATATCTTCAATCAGTTTTCTCCAAAGGATCTTGATTCATTCTATACCGCTTCCCTATTCGGACAGTCGGCTTACGATTTCTTGAAGGAGACATTCACTGATGAGGATTTAATAAACGTCGTTTCCGGAACAAGTCTAAAGCTTGAATTGAAGAAGGAGACGTTGCCTCTTTATACTTTCGCACAGATCAACGACAGTTTCATCCGCAGTGCCTATCGTTTGAAAGGTGGTGGCGGACAGATTGCAGACTCACTTGCCGCTGACATCGAGAAGATGGGCGGTATTGTGAAGAAGAACGCAAAAGTCGAAGAATTGGTAGAAGTCGACGGTAAAATAGCATACGCACGTCTTGCCAACGGAGAGGAAATCCAGGGAGAGACATTCATCTCAAGTGCACATCCGTCAGCCACATTGGATTTGGTGAAGGAAAGCACAAAGATTCGCAAGATCTATCGTGGCAGAATTTCTCGTCTGCAGAACACAACAGGAATGTTCACTGCCAATATCAAGTTGAAGAAAGACGTTCTGCCATACTTGAACCGCAACCAATATTTCTACAACACAGACGATGTGTGGAATGTATGCAACGGAGACGATTCACAAATCAAGGGAGCATTGATGAGTTACCAGGTTCCTGATAACAAGAACGAAAACGAAAACAGTGTCTACGCAGATAACGTCGACATCATTGTGCCTATGTCGTGGGCAGCAGTTGAGCAATGGAATGGAACAAAGGTAATGCAGAGAGGCGACGACTACGAAGCAATGAAACAGAAGAAGGCAGAGGATTGCGTAGAGTTTGTTTCAAGATATGTTCCAGAGTTGAAGAATGCAGTAGACACGATCTACACAAGCACTCCGCTTACATATAAAGATTATGTTTCGACAGTCGACGGTTCTGCTTATGGAATCCGTAAAGACTACAACAACGTCATGCAGACATTGTTGACTCCACGCACACCGATCGAAAATCTGTTGTTGACAGGACAGAGCCTCAACCTCCACGGTATCCTTGGAGTGTCGATGACATCATTGTTCACGACAGCCGAAATCGTCGGAATGGATACAATCAAAGAGGATTTATCATTATAATAAGGATCGCAAAGGGCGATCAAAATAAAGCACTCATTATGAAAGCACTTTTCATCGGTGGCACTGGCACCATCAGCATGGCAATCACACGTTCGCTTGCCACAAATCCAGATTGGGAACTATACGTATTGAATCGAGGAAACCGTTCATCTGAACTTCCTTCCAACGTCAAGGCTATAAATATAGCCGACGTGAATGATGAAGCCGCAGTGGCTAAAGCAATCGAAGGATTGACATTCGACACTGT
>DCIP01000088.1:7040-8778 GCA_002317115.1 Candidatus Scybalocola fimicaballi | reverse complement strand
GTGAATGAGGCAACTCCACTTGCCAATCCATACTGGCAGTATTCACGTGAGAAGATTGAGATTGAGGAGAGATTGATGCTTGAATACCGTACCAACGGATTCCCTATTACCATCGTCCGCCCAAGCCACACATACGACGAGCGCAGCATTCCGCTTGGCGTTCACGGTAAGAACGGAAGCTATCAGGTGGTGAAAAGAATGTTGGAAGGCAAACCGGTGATTGTCCACGGAGATGGCACATCACTATGGACAATGACACACAACTCTGATTTTGCCAAAGGATTCATCGGATTGATGGGCAACGCACACGCCATCGGAGAGGCATTCCAGATCACATCAGACGAAGTGTTGACTTGGAATCAGGTTTACCAGAGCATTGCCGACGCATTAGGAGTGGAGTTCAAACCATGTTATGTAGCGTCGTCGTTCTTAGCTTCAGTAAGCGATTTTGACTTCACAGGGTCACTCATCGGAGACAAAGCCAATTCCGTCGTCTTCGATTGCTCAAAATTAAAGAGAGCCGTGCCAAGTTATTGTGCTACAACTCGTTTCGACCAGGGAGTACGCAAGACCATCGCAAACGTATTGGCGACACCAAGTTTGCAGTGCCTTGATCCAGAATTCGACGAATGGTGCGACAAGGTCGTAGAGGCAATGGAAGCAGCAAAGAAAATCGTAAGTGAGGAATTCTAATAATTGCTAAAATTAATGATCGACCTAAGCAAAAGCTCAACTTTAATTCCCCTAAATATAGGTTATTCAAGTTTTTTTACTAATATTGCAGTAGCTTCTTGACTCTAGGAAACGCAATAAAATTGATGTTGCATTTATCTAATGTTAATAAATTACAATATTTGACCAATAAATGCCATTTACGGTTTCAAAATCACAAAGAATGTGGGAGATTATATACCAGTCTTCCTAAAGCGGAACGCACTAACTCTCCTACCCATACGAGCCCGTAGGACGAAGCGTTTGTTGGACAACTCATATATAAGATTTTACAAGTCATTTATTTGCGATCATGAAGTTTTACAATTAAACTTTAATTCGAATAAACAATCATATAAGATAAAAAAATGAGCAACAGATTAATTATATATTTTATCATTTGTTTGTTATCATTCAGTGTTTGTAAAATAGAAGCTCAGACATTTGAGGATTTTTGCGAAACTAACTTAACAACCATAACAATAAACACAGTCAACAACGAATTGCCAACGTATGAAATTAAAGAAGGTCCATACGTTGATTCCAAAGCGATTGCCAACGCAACAAAAGTACCTTGTTCAATAACGATCAGAAAACGAGATCAGATACTTTACGAAAGTGGAGATTATAAACCTGACACATCTGGAGCAACCATAAAAATACGAGGTAATTCTAGTGCATTGGGAGTTCAAAAACCATACAAAATAAAATTAGAAAAAAAAGCCGACTTACTTACAAGGAGGGACGATGACAAATACAAAGATAAAGAATGGATTTTGCTTAAAGAAAATCAATTGAAAACATATATAGGATTCACTCTATCTAATCTTTTAGACATGCCATATAAAATCGGCATTAAACCAGTCAATTTGTTTATCAACAATGAATTCACTGGGTTATATTACCTAACAGAATCCATAAAAAGAAATGAAGAATGCCGCATTAATGTTGATAAAGAAACAGGTATTATTTTCGAATATGACGCATATTGGTGGAACGAAGAGTACTACATAAAATCTATATTAAA
>DCIP01000088.1:6429-7022 GCA_002317115.1 Candidatus Scybalocola fimicaballi | reverse complement strand
ATTTAGCATATACCCTCAAGTATCCAGATGCTGAAAAAATGACAAACAGTCAGGAAGAGTATATAGAGGAATGGATAGAAGAGATGCAAAAAGCAGTTTTGGATGGTCGTAGTGAAGAATATTTATGTCTTGACACTTGCGCTCGTTGGATACTTGCACATGATTTACTTGGGAACTCTGATGGAGTCGGAACTAACCTATATTTTGCAAAAGCAGACAACACGCCAGAGACAAAAGCTTACACACCTACATTGTGGGATTTCGACGGCGCATTTTTCATTAAAGATGACTGGAGTAAAACACATTGTTGGGGAGACGCTTTTTTCTATTATCTCTTCAAGAATGACACTCAGAAAAAATTCGCTACAGCATACTGTAACCAATGGATTTCTTTTACAAACAATCTTGTATTAAACAAACTAATAGACTCACTATATAGTTTTGCCTCATCGGAAGAAGGAATAGCAATGGAAAAGTCATATATATTGAGTGAAATTAAGCTTAATGGAAAAAATCCTGATTGGAGTCTATTGTCTCAAATAAAAAAATATGAAGATTGGCTTATCAATAGACAGAATTGCCTAAATAATATG
>DCIP01000088.1:985-6355 GCA_002317115.1 Candidatus Scybalocola fimicaballi | reverse complement strand
AAACATACAAATGAAGTCTTTGACATTTTGGGAAGAAAGACATCTGATTCATACAAAGGCATTAAAATTATAAATGGACAGAAGTATATTAATAAGCAATAAAAGATATAAACAATAGACCAACAACACTGTAACATTTTTATTTCTACTCAAAATCGTAGAGGTAATGGAAATGGCAAAGAAATTTTTAATTGGATAAAATCATGTATAACAAAAAATTTGTATGGTTTATGGCCTCCATTGCAGCGACGGGAGGTCTACTATTCGGATTCGACACTGGAGTCATAAGTGGAGCTCTACCATTTATCAAAAACGATTTGAATATCGGAGAAAGCGAAGTGGAAGACATAACCACCTTCGCCATTATCGGAGCGATGTTTGGAGCGTTGATCAGCGGATATCTAAGCGATAAACTTGGAAGAAAACGAATCATCTTGGCAGCCGCGCTTATCTTCCTTGTCGGAGCCATCACATGTGGAAATGCGAACGGAGTTGGAGGATTGATGGCAGCACGCATTTTCTTAGGCGTAGGAATCGGAATAGCATCTTTCGCCACCCCACTCTACCTAGCAGAGATATCACCAGCAAGCATACGTGGCACACTCGTGTCCATGTTCCAGCTTCTTATCACCATCGGAATCTTCGGTGCCTTCCTTAGCGACGGGGCCATCGCCGACGACGCAAATCCAAGTTGCTGGCGTAACATGTTCTACGTGGGAACCATTCCTGCATTGGTGCTATTGGTCGGTATGTTCTTCCTACCAGAGAGTCCACGTTGGCTATTGAGCAAAGGTAGAGACAACGAGGCTTTGAAGATCATGGATAAGATTGAAGATCCCGCAGTCATAGCAGAGGAAGTCAACAAAATGAAATCTGACATTGCGCAGACTAAAGAAGAGATGAGCATTGCAGAGACCTTCAAGCAGAAATGGATGTTTTTCCCATTGATGTTGGCTGTGCTTATAATGTTTTTCCAGCAAGCTGTTGGAATAAACACCGTCATCTACTACGGACCAAGTATCTTCCAGAAAGCAGGATTTGAAAGTGGAGAGGCAGCCATCATGGCACAGGTCAGCGTCGGAGCAGTAAATGTATTGTTCGCAATTGCCAGCCTATTCCTAATCGACAAACTCGGCCGCAGAAAACTATTCTTCTTAGGCATGGGAGGAATGGTAGTGACGCTATTGATGATAGCATACGGATTTATCAGTTTAGCCGACGACGGAGCAAACGGACAATACTTGGTTGTGGCAAGCATGTTGCTCTACATAGCCTTCTTTGCTGTCAGCATGGGGCCATTAGGATGGTTGATCATCACAGAAGTCTTCCCAACCAAAGTACGTGGAGTAGGAAGTTCAATCGGATCACTATCCAACTGGGGATTCAACGCATTAATTGTGTGGACATTCTACAAGTCGATCGGAGCCTTCACAAACGCCTTTGATGGAAAGGAATCATACGGCACAGCCGGAGTATTCACAATGTTTGCGATTATAGCGTTAATCGGAATCGTATGGGGCTATTTCTTCCTACCAGAAACCAAAGGCAAGAAATTGGATGAAATAGAGAATCACTGGAAGAATGGAGGGACTCCAAGAACACTGTGATTAAATCATAATCCATAAATTCGAAACAAAAAGAGACGCGATTCATCAATCGCGTCTCAACTATTATAATTCCGAATTTATTTCAAATTCTCCGTTCTCTCAATCACATACAAAGGTCGTCTCTTAACTTCCTTATAGATTTTACCTACATATTCTCCTACAATTCCTACTGCTATCATCAAAGAACCTCCAATAAACCAAAGGCTTACCAACAATGATGTCCAACCTCGGATTGTGCCTCCGATAATAAAGTAGGAATATAAACCATATCCAATTGCCAAGATTGCCATAACCAGGAAGAAAACTCCAAACGTTAAAATCAGACGCAATGGTTTGACACTGAATGATGTAATTCCGTCGACAGCAAAATTCAACATCTTCGTCAATGGATATTTGCTCTCGCCAGCAAATCTCTCACTACGGTCGTAGTAGACGTCGGCTTCCTGGAATCCAAGCGTGCGGACCATTCCACGCAAGAAAAGATTCCTCTCTGGCATCGCCACCAATGCTTTTAATGCCGCACTACCCATCAATCTAAAATCAGCATGGTTATATTTCACGTCGGTGCCCATCTTATTCATCATCTTATAGAATCCCAACGCTGTGTTTCTCTTAAACCATGTATCTGTAGTGCGCTCACGTCTCACTCCATAAACGACCTCTGCCCCATCATTGTATTTGTCGACCATCTCAAAGATGGCATTAGTGTCGTCCTGAAGATCGGCGTCGATGCTCACAGCCATATCACAACATTCCGACGCAAGAGTCAGTCCCGCAAACAAAGCATTCTGATGTCCGGCATTGTGAGCCAATTTGATTCCAGCCACATGTGGATCGGCTTTCGACAACTCATCTATGATCTGCCAAGTCTTGTCTCGGCTACCGTCGTCGACATACACAACTCCACCAGAAACAATCTTTCCCGACTGCTCCATAGTAGTGATCACCTCAAGCAAACGCTTGTTTGTCTCATGCAATACCTCCTCTTCGTTGTAGCATGGAACGACTATTTTCAAAACTCCTTTTCTCATCATTGTCAATTAAACGAAAACGAAAAATCATTTCGTTGTTTTCTTTTGCGATACAAGATATTCATAAGCGGCAAATCGACGTCGCAATAAAGAATCCAATGTCAGACATGGATCTCCGCCCTCATTTACCGATGCCAACTCTTTATAATTCTCTCGAATATCATATATTTTTCTAAAATCCGAACGTGGATCTATCAAACATAGATAGGATGAATCTCTGGCACAAAGCATATTATCTGTTGAATACACCACTGTAGACGACGGATTATTCAACACGTTGCGCCCAAAACCAAGATTATCATACTCCACTCCAAGCAACGACATCAAAATCGGTTGAATGTCAGTTTGGCAACACGGTGTTTTTACTATTCTTTTTCCAATACGTGGGGAATGGATAATCAACGGCACATGATTGAAACTCTCCGCCACCTCACACTCTGGTCTGCCTACTATCTTTCCATGATCAGCAAGGAAGATGAAGACAGTATTGTCGTAAAGTCCACGTTTCTTCATGCCCTCAAAGAATTGCTTCAAACAATAATCAGCATATAGCACAATCGCATACTCAGAATCCCATCCGTGGGCCTCAAACCAATCCGGAACCACATACGGAGGATGGTTTGAGATTGTCAGCAAAACACTGAAGAATGGCTGTTGCATTGTCTCAAACTCATTCAACGCATAGTTGAGTAGGAATCCGTCGTTCACGCCAAAACTGTTCACTATCGAATCTCTCGGATAATCCTCCTGCGAACGGATATGCTTGAATCCATTTGTGCGCAAGAAAGCATTCATATTATCGTACTGACTCTCATGCGTCATGTAGAAAGCCGTTTGGTAGCCATTCTCCGAGAAGACGTTGGGCATTCCATAATATGTCGGAATATCCGTACCTTTCATCGCATTTCTGGAAAGGACAGTTGGGAATCCATAAAGCGTAGAGTAGATGCCTTGGTTCGTATGATTGCCGACGCTGTAGAAATTCTCAAACGACAGACTCTCTTTCCATAAGCTATCCAAGAATGGTGTCATCACAACATCCCTTCCAAACGTCTGCATCAAGGAAGCACTCATGCTCTCCATCAATACAATCACAACGTTAGGCTTCTCCCCCACTTCAAACACAGCAGACGAATCTCTCTTACAATGACGTTGAAACGATAATGAGTCAACCACAAAGACATCACTTGAACCACTCTGCAATTCTCGTCGGTATTCACGCACCGCCGTCGGCCCATCCATTAAATTCAACCCACTGTTTTCACGGCGATTTCCATCAATATACGTGTTAAGCAAATTGAACGACGCATTCACACCAAGTCGGTTCAAGAAATAATCATCACAATAATATGCCGCTGACACGCGTATAGGATTATACCCCATTCTACCACGTATTCCAAACGCACACAAGCCAATCACAATGGCAGAAAAAAGCAGAATCTTAATTCTGTCGACGTGAGTCATACGCGTCTTATCGGATAATATCTCTGCAAGAGTCTTCTCCATCCGTTTCCAGATGAATACAGCAAACAGAGCAATCAAAGCCAATCCACAAATAATCAGCACCCAATACGACGGTTCTTCAAAAATCATCATCACAGCAGTGCCTGCCTCCTCCTTCCACTCAAAAATAGAAGAGTTGATAACGTTGGAGAAATATTTGAAATACTGGATATTAGCCGCCTGCAACGAAATCTCAATAGAGAAAGCAGCGACAACGATAGCCGTCACCACTCGCCAAACGATCTTATTGAAAAAAGGAATAACCGAACTGACAAACAACAACAAAACATAAGGCACAATCATCACATAGCATACAGCCACATTGTCGAGCCAAAGTCCACGCACAAAAGCCGGCCAAACCGGATTATTTGCCGCAGCGTCGACAAAATCGTGAAGATAGAAATATTGCGCAAGTCGCAACACAGATAAAACAAAGAGTGCTGCGAGATGCGTAGTTAAAACAAATTTGAAAGTCTTTATGAATTTATTCATAGGATTTAATCATAGAGATGATACTTTTTCGACTTCTTTCTCCACGACGATTCTGAATCTCTCCAGATATCCTTCACGTCGTCGAATTTATATCTCTCCGACATCTTCAAACGAATCTTATTTGAGCCACAGACGTTGTCGAAACTTTTCTTCGTCTTATCCGTACACATTCCGAAAATATCTTTCGACGGATAAAGATTATGCAAAGCCTCCAAAACATAGAACTGAACCTCCGTCAGTCTGGCTTTCTGCAAATCATCAACGTAGACCTGCACTCCCTGCACAATCTTTCCTGAAAGAGCAGAAAACTGTGGTTTATATACGATTGGACGGAATGTTAATCCTTCTAATTTCATATTATTCAACTCCATAGCCAATGAATCGGCATTAATCCAGTCGGCAGCAAAAGCGTCAAACGGAATAGTGTAGCCCACACCGATGTTGAGAACACCAAGTTCACCTACGATTCCACTCATCGGATAATAAGCGGCACACTGCCAATAAGGGATCTGTGGAGAGGTCATCACCCAACGAAGACCAGTCTGCGAATAATCCATGTCTCTTTTCCATCCTTCCATCGGCACGACGGTTAGTTTGCACTTCGACTTAGTCATCTTTTCCTCGTTGAGAAGTGTTGCCAACTCACCTACAGTCAAGCCATAGATGTAAGGGATTGGATATTTGCTGATGAAACTGAAATAGCCATCATATACAAGTGGGCCCTCAATCTTATTTCC
>DCIP01000088.1:0-876 GCA_002317115.1 Candidatus Scybalocola fimicaballi | reverse complement strand
GAGCGGCAACCCACATCCTGAATATCGTAAACAATCACGTCGACATCCTTAAGCATCTCGACGGTAGGTTTCTTAGTCTTACCATAAAGACTATGGACTTTCAGACCAGTCTTAGCATCAACAGAAGCGTTGACCGTACCACCTGCATAGACATTACCACGAACGCCGTGTTCAGGAGCAAAAAGACAGACGAGTTTTACACCGTCGGCAGAATTGAGGACATCAATAGAACTCTGCATATTGGCATCAACGCCAGTAGCATTAGTGAGCAGCCCCACACGTTTGCCCTTCAATATATCAAAATCACGCTGTTTGAGCACATCGATTCCTAACGTCACCTGAGCGAACGCCATTATGAAGGAAAGACACGACATGCAGAGCAACAAGATTCTTTTCATCACTATTCCAATTAAATAACGGCTGCAAAATTACTCTTATTTTTTTGGATATTGCCAAATATTGATGAGTTATTAGTATTTTTGCACAGAACTTATTTGATTTACAAAACATGAGAACTTATTTGAGCGTTATTGCGTTCCTTCTTACCATTCTGTTTACGCCAGTTAACGCAGCTAAAAAATTTGAATTGCGTGGTGCTTGGATAGCAACCGTAGCCAATATCGACTGGCCTTCTACCAAAGGTGATTTTGAAAAGCAAAAAGACGAGATGATCGCTATGCTTGACTCTCTTCACGACTGCAACATCAACTCCATTTTCCTACAGGTTCGCCCTTGTGCCGACGCTTTATACAAGTCGGATTTGGAGCCATGGAGTTCTTATCTTACTGGAAAACAAGGCACTCCAGTCAGTTATGACCCTTTGGCATTCGCTATTGAGGAGTGTCATAAAAGATGTATGGAAGTCCACGCGTGGAT
>DCIP01000043.1 GCA_002317115.1 Candidatus Scybalocola fimicaballi | reverse complement strand
CTCCATTGATAGCGTTGATGAAGAACCAAGTCGACGCAATGCGAAATTTCAGCGAGGAACGTGGAATCGCCCATTTTCTAAACTCATCATTGTCGAAAGCAGAAGTCGACAGTGTAAAGACAGATATTTTAGAGAAAAGAACCAAATTATTATATGTTGCACCCGAGTCGCTGACCAAAGACGAATATATCGAGTTTTTGCAGAATGTGAAAATCTCTTTCTATGCCGTCGACGAAGCGCACTGTATCTCTGAATGGGGACATGATTTCCGTCAGGAGTACCGCAACATCCGCCCTATCATCGACCGTATAGGCCAGAAAGTGGGTGTGATCGCTCTTACAGCGACTGCGACTCCAAAGGTGCAGCACGACATCCAGAAGAGCCTTGGAATGAAGGATGCTCAAGTATTCAAATCTTCATTCAACCGTTCCAACCTTTACTACGAGGTTAAGCCAAAGACAAAGGATGTCGACAAAGATCTTATCAAGTTCATCCGTGCCAACCACGGCAAAAGCGGTATCATCTACTGTTTGAGCCGCAAACAGGTGGAGGATCTTGCGGAGACTTTGAATCTAAACGGAATCAAAGCCAGAGCCTACCATGCAGGTATGGACGCAACAGTCAGAAGTGCCAACCAAGATGATTTCCTTTTGGAGAAAGTCGACGTGATCGTGGCAACCATCGCATTCGGTATGGGAATTGACAAACCTGATGTGAGATACGTCATCCACTATGACATTCCAAAGAGTTTGGAAGGATACTATCAGGAGACTGGACGTGCCGGCAGAGACGGAGGAGAAGGTCGATGCATCGCATACTACTGCGAGGAGGACCTTAAGAAACTTGAGAAGTTCACACAGAGTAAGAATGGTTCAGAAAAAGAGATAGGCAAACAGTTGCTGGCAGAAACACAAATGTATGCCACAACAACAATGTGTCGAAGAAAAGTATTGCTTCACTATTTCGGTGAAGAATATGTCGAAGATAATTGTGGAAATTGCGATAATTGTTTAAATCCAAAGAAAACAGTGGAGGCAAAAGAGTTACTAAGCACGGTATTGGAAACCGTTGTAGCTTTAGGAGAGCAGGAGAAAATTGATTATGTCATCGACATCATCATGGGCAATGAGACACCTATGATCGTTGAGTTGAATCAACACGAGGAGATTGACACATTTGGTGAAGGAAAGTCTGAGCCAGAATCAACATGGCAGACAGTCATCCAGGAAGCCATCGTAGCGGGATATCTAAAGAAAGATGTTGAGAGCTATGGCAACTTGAAGATCACACCAGAAGGAAAGAAATTCTTGTCGAAGCCAAAGAGTTTCAAGATCAACATCGTAGATGAAGAAGATATAGACGATATTGATATCGACAGCATCCCTCAGACAGGAGATGCAGACTCATGTGCTGTGGATCCAGAGTTGTTCTCAATGCTTAAGGATTTGAGAAAGAAGATGGCAAACCAGATGGAGATTCCGCCATTTGTAATCTTCCAGGATCCAGCGTTGGAGGCAATGGCAACTACTTATCCAATCAACTTGGATGAGTTGGCAAACATCCCAGGTGTAGGTCAGGGAAAAGCGAAGAAATTCGGTAAGGAGTTTGTAGACGTTATCCGCCGTCATGTGGAGGAGAACGAGATTCAACGCCCTGAGGATTTCAGAATCCGTACAGCTCCAAGCAAATCAAAGATCAAGGTAGAGATTCTTAATGCCATCGACCTTAAGAAACCGCTTGACGAGTGGGCCGCAGGTAGAGGTATTGAGTTTGATGATATGCTTACAGAAATCGAGTCTATCGTCAACTCTGGTCCAGATACTCCTCCAGACATCAGCTATTTCATTGAGCAGGTGATGGACGAGGACAGAGTAGATGAAATCTACGACTACTTCAAGGATGAAGCAGAATCAGATGACATCGACTCAGCAATTGAGAATTTAGGAGGCGACTATACAGAAGAGGAAGTTCGTCTTGTAAGAATAAAATTTTTGACAGAATTAGGTAGTTAATTAAGAAAAATGAAACCAACATTATTAGTTTTGGCAGCCGGAATGGGTAGTCGTTACGGCACATTGAAGCAGCTCGATGGAGTTGGCCCAAGCGGCGAGACAATCATGGATTACTCTATCTATGATGCAGTAAGAGCAGGATTTGGCAAAGTTGTATTTGTTATCCGTCGTGACTTTGAGAAAGACTTCAACGAGAAGATTCTATCAAAATACAAAGGTGTAGTAGAGGTTGCGACTGTATTTCAGTCGTTGGATTCTCTACCTGCAGGCTACAGCGTTCCAGAAGGACGTGAGAAGCCATGGGGAACAAACCACGCTATCTTGGTTGCAAAGGATGCAGTCAACACTCCATTCGCTGTAATCAACGCAGACGACTTCTACGGAAAAGAGAGTTTTGAGATCCTTGCTAAGGCTTTGATCGCTCTTGACGGAAAGAAGAACGACTACTGCATGGTAGGTTACCGTCTAGGCAACACTCTTTCTGAGAGTGGTACCGTTTCAAGAGGTGTTTGCCACACAGATAGCAACGCTTGCCTTTCAACTGTTGAGGAGCACTACGAGATCCACAGAAAAGACAATCAGGTTATCTTCAAGAACCAGACTACAGGTGAGTTCAACAGCATCGACGAGAACTTGCCAGTTTCAATGAACATGTGGGGATTCACTCCTGACTATTTCGTTCATTCAGAGGCTGACTTCAAGGTATTCCTTGACGGTGAGAACGGAAACTTGAAGGCAGAGTACGGTATCCCTACAATGGTCAACAAGCTTATCCAGACTAAGACTGCCACTATCAAGGTGCTTGACACTCCATGTAAGTGGTTCGGTGTGACTTACAAGGAAGACCGTCCAATGGTAGTTTCAAAGATTGAATCGCTTGTTGCTTCAGGCGTTTATCCAAAGAAATTGTTCTAATCAAACAACATTCATTCACAAGGGAGCGCCACAAACGCTCCCTTTTTTTATTTATAAACCGATGTGTATCACAACTCGTCGAGTCAAACGAATAATGGTAAACAATCAAATTTAACCCAGCCATGTACAGAGGAAAGAGGATTTTAATAACACTGATTACACTAATCGCGTCTATCAACATATTTGCCACAAACATTTCAAAAGCAATTGCAGACACGTTTTGTATCACCAATCACGACATAAACCGATTGTTGACAGAAGACTACATCAGCAAGAAAGGAGACTTGAAGCAAAAATACTATGCTGAAATAAAAAGTGGGATTATCAATAAAGACATACCCAAGAAAGCTCACATCAGCAAAAGTGACTACACATACGTTGGCGACGCAAACAAGAATAACATCAGCGTCGGTCTATACTTAATTGTCAAGAAAGGACAAAGTAGAATTGCAAGAGATATAAATGGCAAAAAGGGATGCAAAATACTACCGTCGAGCAACTCATTTGCAGCGCTACCGCAGAATAATGATGTCACTTGTGTTCAGAGAATATTAAAAGTGAAAGACGGAGACACATTCGACTATCTCGACTGCAACGGTGAAATCCATACCGTACGTATGGCAGGAATCGACACACCAGAGAAAGGACAACCGTTTGCCAACAAAGCAAAAGAAAAGCTCTCCACGTTGCTTATATCAGGCAAAATAACAATGCTTCGTACAGGTTCAGGCAATCACCATAGATTAGCTATGGAAGTCTTTGTAAACGGAGTTGATGTCAACCTAGAACTAGTCAAATGCGGACTTGCATGGCGAGAACCAAGATTCGACAAATCAGGGAAATACATACAGGCAGAAACCGAGGCAAAGAGAGCCAAACTTGGATTATGGAGTGATCCTACAAGTATAGCGCCATGGGAATACAGAGCAAGTAAAAAGAAATAAAAAAAAGCGAGTTTTTCAACTCGCTTTTTCAATATCTCATTTATTTCAAAATTACATCTGAGGTTTCTTTCTACCCTTACCGATAGACAAAGTAGGGAATGAATAACCAGCACCAAATCTCATGCTTCTATGGCTGATAGACTGATCAACATTATATGCACCCTGAAGAATATCTCTCAAACCAAGATCATAATCTCCGAATACAAACAATCTCTTGTAATGAATCTCCAAAGACAAAGCAACACCAAGATCACCGTGACTAACCTTACCCATTATATTCTTGTTCTCTCTCTTAATTAGACTCATATTCTCAGACTTCTCATTAAATCTGTAGTCGTAAGAAACATATGGACCAGCACCGATACCGATATACATATCCTTAACTGGAAGATCAAATTGACCGCCAAACAATACAGGCAATTCGATCATGTGGAACATACCAGAAATCAAAACATCACCTGTTGACAACTCTACGTCATTCTCCTGACCCTTCTGAGCATACATCAACTCAGGCATAAGGAAAAACTTGCTATCGCTGATAAGGAACTTACCTCCAAATCCTGCAGCAAATCCCATTCTGTTCTCAGACTCATCTAGATTGAATTTACTAATGCTGACTCCACCTTTCAAGAAAATGTCAAGGTCTGCAGCAAATGCAGATAGACTAGTCATCAAAGCCACAATGGCTACTAAAATTTTTCTCATTTTTAATATTATAAAAATCCTTAAAATATATTCTATACCCTACGAACACTTCTATCGTCATATTCGCATAAGCACTTATCAAGTGCAAAAATAATCATTAATTTATTTCACACAAAATATATTTCATAAATTTCCACAAAAATCGAATAAAATCCAATTATTATTATAGAAAAACGTATATTTGCATTATCGAAATGTAAATTTTATGAGCATACAGGATTTTATAGATTTTGGAGACTTCGTTGTAGATTATTTTGCAACACTTGAACTATCAGAAATAGCAATCGGAATATTGGTGTCATTGGGAGTTTGCCTACTAATACAGCTATTTTTCTACTTATATTATTTTGCTTCTGTAGCACGTAATGGGAAAGCTCTCAACACTGGAGACATTAAGCATGTCATAAAGCGACCTCCTGTTAGTATCATAGTCGTATCTAGATATGACAGTGAGAACCTGGCAAAATGTCTTCCTTCTATTCTTGAGCAGAGCTATCCTAAATATGAGGTTGTGGTGGTGAACGACGGTACCACAAACGACACTACTATCCTACTCGACAATCTCAAGAAGAAGTATTCTCATCTTCGCTACACTTATCTTCCTGAAGACGCTAAATATATGAGTCGTAAAAAGATGTGTATGACGGTAGGAATTAAAGCCGCGTTCTACGACTACCTTGTATTCACAGACTCCGACTGTATCGCTGACACTCGCGACTGGTTGACTGAAATCATGCGTAACTTCAATGAGGAAACCGACCTTGTTCTTGGATTCAACCATAATAGATCAGTCGACGGTTGTGAAACTTTGTGGCAAAAATTTGTCAACTTCGACAATGTGTTCTCCGCCATCAAATCTATGTCGTACGCTTTGAAAGGCTTGGCTTACAGCGGAACAATCAAGAATATGGCATACCGCAAGGAGAAATTCTTCGAAAACAGAGGTTTTGCGTCTAACCTTAACGTGGAAGGTGGAGAAGATGATATCTTCATCACTGAAGTGTCCAACGGTTCTAACGTCGCTATCGAGACAAGTCCAAACGCAAGCACTTCTATTAACAAAGAGGTGACAATGAAGAGTTTCATAGAGAAAAAAGAGACTGATTTGGAGAACAGCGAATACTATCCAAACGAGGTAAAATTCAGAATCAACACTGAGGTGACTACCAGATATCTTTTCTACTTGATATTCTTAATCGGCGTAATCTACGGTATTGTTTCTGAAGAATATTTTGTAAGTGCCATGTGTGGCTTAGCTGGCCTTATCCGCTATTGTGTCCAGTGCTACACATTTATAAAAGGAGCACACGCATTAGGAATGAAGGGTTCTGCATTCTTGTTCATTCCTTTTGAATTAATAATCCCGTTGACTACAATGTATGTGTCGACAGTTGGTCAAATTGGTAAACGTAAATTGGAATTATGGAAGGTGTAAATAATAAAAAGGTGGTGCTGTTTCGCACCTACGACACTGTGTTCGAGGCTAATGTAGTGAAAGAGCTACTTGCGTCGTACAATATTCCGTCGATGATTAAGAACGAACAGGTCACTGTTTTATTACCAATGTTCGGCCCGATGACTGGCGTCAAACTGATGGTTTTGGAAAAAGACATTGAAAAAGCCACAGAGATTGTCGACAGCAAAAGTGACGAGAACGTCAACGAAGATGGAAACAATCTTATTGAGGGATAATAACCTACAAGACAACACATTAGAATATGAACGATAGAAAAGCACAACTTGCGGCATTCGAGCGTCTGCTTGACGTGATGGATGAACTTAGAGCTAAATGTCCGTGGGATAGCAAACAGACATTCCAGAGTATTCGTCCAAACACGATTGAGGAGGCTTACGAATTGTGCGACGCTCTTGCCAAGAATGATCTTCACGACATAAAGAAAGAGCTTGGAGACGTGTTGTTTCATATCGTTTTCTACTCTAAAATCGGTTCAGAGACTAACGATTTTGATATCGCTGATGTATGTAACGCAGTTTGCGACAAGATGATCTTCCGTCATCCGCACGTGTTTGGCACTGGAGACGCAAAGACAGCCAGCCAGGTGGAAAACAACTGGGAGAAAATCAAGATGAAGGAGAAAGATGGCAACAAGAGTGTGCTTTCAGGTGTGCCGTCTGCCCTACCGTCGCTCATCAAAGCATATCGAATCCAAGATAAGGCAAGAAACGTCGGTTTTGATTGGGAAAACCGTGAACAGGCTTGGGGCAAGGTCAGAGAGGAATTTGAAGAGTTGATGGTCGAGATCCAAAACATGGATCCTAAAAAGCAGGAGGATGAGTTTGGAGATCTTCTATTTTCACTCATCAATTGTGCCCGTCTCTACAAAATCAACCCAGATAACGCCTTGGAAAGCACCAACGCTAAATTCATCCGTCGTTTCAACTACCTTGAAGAGAAAACAATTAAGAAAGGCATCGACTTGAAGTCTATCTCACTCGACGACATGACCGCCATCTGGAATGAAGCAAAACAACTTGAAAAAGAAGGTAAATTGAAATAACCATGCGAAGGCTTTCTACTATTATAGTTTTATTTTTCAGCATATTGCAATTAGCTTATGCAAGAAAAGAGGTCGTCGACGACATAAACGACCTTCCACTTGATACGCTTCTTTCAATAAAAGTGGACAGTTTGGAAATTGATTCTAATGCTATCGAGGCTCCGGAAGAGGTATACGACAAATTCTACTACATTCCTCGTACTTCCACTATCCATATCCCCATGTCGATCAACATTCCGCTGATCGAACGTCGCCTGAACGAGTCTTTCAGCGGACTCATTTATAATGATTCAATCATCGAAGACGATGGTTTGAAACTAAAGGCATGGAAGACCAAAAACATTAAGCTTAAGTATCAAGCCGACACCTTATTCTATACTATCCCAGTTAAAATCTGGGCAGAAAAGCGTTTCGATATCGGAATTACAACTACAGACCAAGAACTTAACGCCGAAATCGAAATTGATTTCCAGACTACAATCAATTTCTCAAAAGATTGGAAATTAGTCACAAAAACCACCATTCTCGACTACCATTGGCTATCGAAACCAACCATCAAGATTCTCGGCATGAACATGTCAATCGGATTCCTTGCCGACAATTTGATCGCCAACTACCGTAATGATTTTAACAAGGAGATTGACAAAGCTCTTAACGAACAGATTCCACTTGCCGACTACATGTCTGAGATTTGGAATTCACTTCAAGAACCAATCTCGGCAGACGCATCAGGCTATAAGATATGGATTGTAGCGTCGCCAGAAAACGTATATTGCACTCCTTTACTTGGTGATTTAGGGAAACTTACAACAACTTTGGGAATCAAAACCAAACTCGATCTGTTTGTAGGAAACGAAAATCCTGGAGCAAGGAAGAAGACTGCGTTGCCTTCATTGAAAATGTATAACACATGTATTGACACTATCGACATGGGTGTGCTGACAGACCTTCCTTATCCGCTCATGGATTCAGTGGCTATGGACTTGTTGAAAGGCACAACATTCGGAGAAGGCAGACACTCTATTTCCGTAGACACAATTTTCTTCTATGGAAAGAAAGACAAACTTGTGATCGGCCTTGGCGTCGCTGGATTCATCAACGGAAAAATCTATCTTGAGAGTGTGCCATACTTCGATAAAGAGAGTGTTTCGATAAAAGTCAAGGATGTTGATTATAAACTTGATACAAAAAACGTATTGGCTAAAATTGTAAACTTGTTCTACAAGAAGAAGTTAAAAGAGAAGTTGGAAAGTGAATTCGAACTACCTCTACGAGCCGAGTTTGAGATGATCAAAGAGTTCGGACGCAACTCCATCTTCGATACAGAAGTTTTCCCGGATGTCAAGATCAACGGAAGGCTTGACGATATCAACGTCGACAGAATAAACATCACTCCCGTCGGACTTAAAATCAGTCTGGATATAAACGGAAAATTGAGATTATCTGTAGATTAAAATACAATCCAACATAACGAAATAATAAAGAGTAAAGAGGCTATTCATTGCGTCTTTACTCTTTTTTTATGCTTTTAATCATAAAAAATGTTAACTTTGCAGTTGGTTAAAACTGACGAATAATGAAAATTGTAATTGCAGGTGCAGGTGCTGTGGGTGGTCATTTGGCCAAACTATTCTCAAGAGAGAATCACGACATCACCCTTATCGACGACGATCCGCAAAGACTTAGGAGTTTGGAAAATTCCTATGACCTTAGTGTGCTTGAAGGTTCGGCAACCTCACTTACAATCCTTCGTAACGCAGGTGTAGCCGAGGCCGATTTGTTTGTCGGAGTAACTAAAAACGAAAGCCAAAACCTTAACGCCTGCATCTTTGCACATGAGCTTGGTGCCAAAAAGACCGTTGCCCGTGTGGACAGCGAGGATCTGATGGAGCAGGAAAACCGTACTCTTCTTGCCAAACTTGGTGTGGAAAAGCTTATCTATCCCGAGCTTTTGGCAGCAGAGGAGATCGCTCAGTCTATCCGCCAGAGTTGGGTAAGACAATGGATTGATTTCAACGGAGGCAAACTTCTTGTGCTTGGTGTGAAGGTCAGAAACAACGCTCCAATCGCCAACAAACGATTGATGGATTTGAAGGGAAGCCAAAACTACCGTATTGTAACTATCAAGCGTGAGGAGGAGACCATTATCCCAGGCGGTTATACAGAGATTCTTCCAGACGACTTGGTCTATTTCATCACCACTCCCGACTATATCGACGACGTCCGCAAACAAGCCGGAAAGACTCTTTACACTGTGAAGGATATGATTGTCATGGGTGGAGGCAAGATTGCAGTCAAGACTGTGAAACAGCTCGGCGGCGTCAATATAAAGATGTTTGAGAAAGACGAGAAGAAAGTCAGAAAACTTGTGGAACAAGAGATCGGAGACGCACTTGTTTTGCAGGGCGACGCTACTGATATTGAGCTACTTAAAGAAGAGAATATCGATGACGCAGATGCATTCGTTGCGTTGACTGATAACTCGGAAGCCAACATCTTAGCTTGCCTTGCCGCACGTCGACACGGGGTGCAAAAGATTGTGGCTGAGGTTGAGAATGTTGACTATATTCCGTTGGCAGAAAGAATGGATATCGGCGTAATCATCAACAAGATGGAGATTGCCGCCACATATATCTACCGTCTGTCGCTAAGCTCAGATATCAGCAAAATCAAGAGAATGAGTTACGCCGACGCGGAAATCGTGGAGCTTACAGCCAAAGAGGGATCACAAATCACCAAAGGTTTCGTCAAAGACCTTAAACTTCCACACAATATCTTCATCGGCGGAGTGATCAGAAACGACGAAAGCTTCATCGTCAACGGTATGTCTGAAATATTCGCAGGCGATAAAGTTGTGGTATTCTGCTTGAAATCAAGTATTAAACGAGTAGGCGAACTATTCAACTAAGATGAAGAGATCACTAATCGACAAAAAAGCAGTAGCCTTAACACTCGGCTCACTATTGGCATTCGAAGCCTTCTTCTTGCTGATATGCCTTATTGTGTCGATATGTTACTGGGAGGACGACATTCTTTCTCTCGCAATCACCACAGTGATAACCGCAGCAATCGGAACATACAGCATAATCGCCACACGAAAAAAAAGAGGTGAATCTGAAATCAAATTGGGCAAACGAGAGGGATATCTTATCGTATCACTTGTCTGGGTTGTATTTTCACTATTCGGAGCCCTTCCCTACTTCATCGGAGGCTATACTGAATCATTCACTGACGCATATTTCGAAACCATCTCCGGTTTTTCAACTACCGGAGCCACTATTTTCACCAACGTAGAAAACCTTCCACATGGTATAGCCCTATGGCGTTCATCCACACAATGGGTAGGCGGAATGGGAATCATCGTCTTGTCTCTTGCCATCCTGCCTTTCTTGGGAGTCGGAGGAATGCAGCTCTACATTGCCGAAGTGACCGGTCCGACGAAAGATAAGCTCACTCCACGAGTAATGCAAACAGCACAGATGCTCTATGGTGCCTACGTCGCCATCACAGTGTCGGAAGTCATCCTATTCTGCATTGGAGGAATGGATATCTTTGATTCAGTCTGCCATGCCATGACCACTATCTCAACTGGCGGATTCTCCACAAAGAATGAAGGTATTCTATTCTGGAACTCACCACTTTTGGAATATATCGTATGCTTCTATATGGTGTTGGCTGGCGTGAACTTCATGGTTACGTTTACGTTGATGAAAGGAGACTTATCAAGAGCCAAAAACAGTGAGGAGTTCAGCATCTATATGATAATCAATATAGTCATAACGATTATCGTGTTTGCAAGTTTGCTTTACACCAATAATCTAAACAACTGTGATACTGAAGAAATATTCCGTACTTCCCTATTCGAATCGACAGCAATGGTATCAGGCACAGGTTACGTCTACACTGATATCAGCCAGTGGCACCCATTTATCTGGGGTACCCTATTCTTATGTATGATTGTAGGAGGAAGCGCAGGCAGTGCAAGTGGAGGAATAAAAATCATGAGAGTGTTGCTGTTGGTGAAAAACAGTTACTTGGAATTCAAACGTCTGCTTCACCCTCAGGCTATCATCCCCGTAAAACTTAACAAAAAGGTTGTTCCAGACAACATCATCACCAACATCCTTGCCTACGTTGTAATCTTTGCCGGCACATGTATGGTGAGCATCATCGTCTTCATGCTATTTGGCAATGAATTCACAGAATCCGTCGGTATGGCTATCTCATGTTTGAGCAACGTCGGACCCGGATTGGCATCACAAACAAACGGAGTGTTTGCGGATCAACCAGACATCATCAAATGGTTTATGGGCATACTTATGCTCATCGGCCGACTTGAAATATTCACCGTTTTGTTCGTCTTGACACCGGTGTTCTGGAAAAAGAGTTGATTATTATTGATAAAAACGTACGACTATGGCAATAGTAAAGAAAGAATACATATTTGAAGAGAAGTTCAAGGTACGCGACTACGAGTGTGACCTACAAGGAATCGTAAACAATGCTAATTATCAGCATTATACAGAACATGCCCGTCATGAGTTTCTTTTGTCACGCAACATCAGCTTCGCAGATCTACATGATAAAGGAATCGACGCAGTAGTGGCAAGAATAAGCATCGACTACAAGAAATCGTTGAAGAGTGGAGACGAGTTCGTTTGCAAACTATACGTAGAGAAAGAGGGCATCAAATATGTGTTCTATCAGGATATTTACCGTCTCTCCGACAACGCATTGTGCGCAAAAGCAAAGGTAGAATCAGTTTGCGTGATCAATGGAAAATTGGCCGCGTCTTGCCCAGAACTTGACGTGCTTTTGTAATTAACGTTGACGAAAACGAAAACGAAAACGAAAAAAAGTGAGACTATATTTTGACTTACTCACAACTTTCCTAAAGATAGGAAGTTTCACCCTCGGAGGCGGCTATGCCATGCTTGCACTTGTGGAGCAGGCTGTAGTGAGACAAAAGAAATGGATTGAGGAGGATGAATTCTGGAAGATGATCACCATAGTGCAGTCGTTGCCAGGAGTATTTGCCGTCAACACAGCTCTTTACGTGGGGTATAGAATCGCAGGCAAAGCTGGTGCTGCTGTTTCATTCCTAGGAGCAGTACTGCCATCGTTGGTAATTATCGGAGCCATCAGCACATGCTTCCAGGAGTTTAGGGAGAACGAGGTGGTGATGAGAGTGTTCGCTGGCATCCGCCCTTGCGTAGTGGCTCTAATCCTTGCCCCATCAGTAAGAATGTTCATCAAGACTAAGCTTTCGTTGAAATATCTGCCAATTCCTATTTTGGTGGCTGCAGCGGTCGTATTTCTGAAAATGTCCCCCGTCTACATCATCATGGCAACAATCGTATGCGCATTGGGCTGGGAATATTGGAAGTTTAAGGACGTCGACGCTAACGAAAACGAAAACCAAAACGATGACGACGAAAACGAGAAGAAAGCTGAGGAGTTTATCTCGACAAAGAAGGAGAACGATTAA
>DCIP01000055.1 GCA_002317115.1 Candidatus Scybalocola fimicaballi | reverse complement strand
TTTATTTTGTAGTCATAAACAGAGAGCTTATAGAATATGATTTACATTTGTCGGGTGTAGACTTCGTCATTAGTTGTATCACTTATCACTTATCACGTAAGGTTTGGACTGTTTATGTTGCATTGTGTGCAAGAAATATATGTCTTTAAGATGAACCTTTTTAAAATTTCTAGGGTCTACACCCTGACAAATGATAAACACTTCCGCACACTCAGCGAGGTTGCCTCAACGATGGAGCTCTGCCCGTTGAGGGAGGATTTATCTATTTATATATCAAGGCTTAAAGACGCACTTTCCAAGGAAGAAATTCTTAGTGGCGACGGTAGATCCGCCCCACACACCACAGAAATCAGAAAAAATTATCGTTCGCTTAATCTGTTGTCGACGGTGGTTAAGAAAACACTCATGGTGGCTTCTATTTCCGACGATGAGAAGCTCCGTAAACAGGCAGAGGATATGCAACGTATTTATGCAGAAAGCAACGTCGCCCAAAATCTAAAATTAGAGACAGCAATAGCTCGCTACTCCACTCTTTGCAACAATATAAATGAAAGATTCTCCACATACGAGCTATCTGCAGTAGGTATCGGAGAGACGATAAAGAAGATGACTAAACTGTGTGAGGATTGCAATAAAATGTTGGAGGAAAGAAATCAGAAAAAAGGGACAAAAAAAGGCAAGGCTCTCGACATCGCTCGTCGTGAAACCGATGATATTTTAGCTTTGATAGATTGCAAACTGCAGGTGATGATGGCAGAAATGCCGTCAAAAGAATTGGATTTACTTGTGGAGAAGATTCAGGAAAAATGTGAAAGAGCTTAAACTTACAAAATATGATTGCACTTTTCTTCTTACTAATTTGTTTCTGTATACCGCTAATCAGTTTACTACTAACCTTTATCATTTCCAAAACCCAAAAGTCAACTCATACAAAACGTAATTGTATTATTTCATTTGTCCTTATCTTCAACATCCAACTGTTTTATTTTTTATGTTGGGAAGAAGTCGAAACTAGGTTCTGCATTTATGATGACAATTGGGAAACACGCAGAGTGTCTACAGTTTATGGGGATTTTGAGAAAGTAGATCAAATTGAGACATTATCAGACATTGACATTGACTCCGTTGCAGAATATGACAATTTTATTATAGTCTAATTATCTCAAGACTCTTCATATTCATACATTGATAATCATGCAAATAAAACAAACGTTTCCTCTTTATCCGAATTGCCAGTTGCCGTATCTCAAAAGGATTTTGTTTCAGCCTCTGAATATATAAACGACTTATACTGGAAAATATATAATGAGAATCATATCGATTTAATTAAGATTCTCATCGCGTTGATTTTATCCATGTTGATCACAACACTAGAATATACCATCTTCAAAAGCAGAAGAAAAATAATGAGTATTATTCAAGGTGTTCATGAAAACTGACTCTCAAATTCATTTCTTTCTAATCGCTTTTGCTTTGACCCTGAATACTGTTCTCTTATTTTTCGCGTTACTATAAACTATAAGTTTTTTACTAATCATTCCACTTCCATCAGGATTAAGCACAATCTTGATGCTGTCTGTCGACGCGGGAGCAATCGGTTTTATGCTCCATTCCGGTTCAACACAATGACATGTAGACGATACCTGATTCACGACTAATGGTTCATCTCCTTCATTCTTAACGACCAACATTCTCGTCTGGCTTCCATCTGCCGTATTCACCTCACCAAAGTCCACAACCTCTTCTGACAAAACTAAAACTGGTTTTGCCGACACTGCAGAGAATGCAGACAAGAGCAATATGAAAAGCAGATTAATGCGCATGATGGAATATAAACTCAGTGATGAAACAAATTCCTGCTATTATAAACATGGCCCCAACAAACTTACGGACCATGACATTTGCGCTAAATATCTTAGTCATTGACGCTACACGCTCCATTCCGTAAGCATACAACGCAACGACCACAAGCAACGGTATCGCGGCTCCGATAGCAAAGAACAATGGCACCATAAGCGAGTGATTCTCTGCAATCGTAAGCGGAATCATCATTCCAAAATAGAGAACAGCACCATCGGGACAGAATGCCAAAGCAAGAAGCATACCAATCAATAAAGTCTGATAAATATTCTTTTTATTCTCACCCTTAAACATCCGCACCACGATATCCTCCAATCCATGAAGGTGGATAATGTCGAGCATCAATACTCCAACAATAATAAAAAGCACTCCGATTATCTGGACATAAACGTCGGCAAAACTATCACTTATCTCAAAAGCACCAGCAAACTGAGACAAGAGGATCGCCAAAACAATATAGACCAACGATTTTCCAAGCACAAGGAAAGTTCCCTGCGTTAATGTGGACTTCTTCGTATCACAACCTACGGATACAAACGACAACGCTGCCAAGTTTGCTGCAATAGTACACGGACTGATTGCGACAAGTACACCAAGCAACAACGAAGCCAAAAATGGAATATCTTGAAACCTACTCTGAAGAGCGTAAATAAAATCACTCATTTTGCAAAATTCTCAACTTATAACTCAACGCCTGAATGGATGGGTTGACAGCACAAATTCTCTGTTTGCTGTCGATCAAAACCCCGTACGGGATCATCTGCACACCATATCGCTTAGTAATCTGGCTTTCCCAATATTGGAAATCACAAGCGATCTGCCATCCACAAGACTTCTCCACTAAATCATCAAGTTCTTCTTGTGTCTTGTCCAACGAGATCGCCAAAACTTCAAAACCAGGCGATTTGAAACGACGGTGGACATCATCAAGCTCTCTTGCATAAGATTCACAAGAATCGCACCATGACGCTGTAAAAAACAAGAATAGATTTTTATTGTAATAATGGTCTAAGGTCAAAGTGTCTCCATCAGTCGAAACAATGGTGAATTGAGGAGCCGCTTTGTTGATTTCCAAACCAGAATACAATGCCATCTCATCTTTTAAATACTTATAGTATTCCGACTCACCAACCGACCCTTCGTCGAGCATATTCAAACACTGAACGATCTTATTCAAACCGAACAGTTGGTTCACATACGCGTAATATACATAATAAGTGCAGCCGAACGAGGTTGGGTTGTTGGCGACCTCCGTCTTCAACATAAGATATAGAGAATCAAAAGCCTGATAATAATCCGATTCCAACTTCTCTATCTCATCGTAGACGTCGGTGTTGACAATCTTCAGCCAACTCTTGCGACGCTGCGCTTCATAACGTCTTTCAAATCTAAGTATACGTGTCCAATCATCATTGGAAGCACTTCCTGTAATCTGTATCTGATCGGGAATCATTAGAGTTCCAGTCACCTCTATATCTGTATTCTCAACCATTATATCTATTTCTCTGTTGCCAATCTCTATCTGACACATTGATGGATTTTCAACTCTGCCTCTAAAGATAAACTCTCCACCATAAATTTCACTTTGAGCAAGTGTATCTTTCACTCCGGTCAATGGAGAGATACAAGTAAGATATGCTCGTGGCATAGGCAGACACCTAACCTTTCCTTTGATGACAAAATAATCGCTGTTCTTACATGAAACAAAAGATGTAAGAACAATCAAAAAGGATAATAATTTTAGAAACTGTCTACCCATAAATTTATAAAACTAAAAAAAGGACGACAAGGTCACCCATGTCGTCCCTATAATTTATATGAAAATTATTTTACAGTACCGCTAACAGAGACAACCTTTCTGCTTGTGTTAGGGTCGTTAGAAATAATAGTCAAACGCTTTGTAAAATCACCAACCTTCATGTTCTTAGCGTCGATTGTGATAGATACATCACCAGACTTACCAGACTTGATAGGCTTCTTAGGCTTAACGATAACAACATTGTCATCAAGAGCTGTGATGTTACGGATGATCAATGGATCCTTACCCTTGTTCTCAATCTTGAACAAGAATGACTTCTTAGAACCCTTTGCGATCTCGTTAACAGGAACTACGCTACCGACAGTGATAACTGGAGCGTTCTTCTTCTGCTCCTCAGTAAGCTTAGAGAAATCCTCCACAACAGTTGCGTTTACGTTGATTGTCTTAGACTCACCGCCTGCTACGATAGCAAAGCTTGATACTACTGTACCCCACTCCTCTGACTTCTTAGAATCGTAAACGACTGTGATCTCTGCCTCACTCTTTGGTTTGATAACGTCCTTGTCACAAGAAACTGAGATGTAAGAAGGAACATTCTTGAATGTAGGAGTGATATCAGCTGAACCATTGTTGTAGATCTTCAAAGTCTCAGACTTAGACTCTGGATTCTTGATCTTGTGCAAGTAGATGTTCTGGTTCTTCAAACGAAGATCACCTACGCTGAATGGATACTCGTCCTCAATCTTCTTTGCCTTAGGGATAACCTCACCCTTGATAGTTAGACGGTGCTCACCAGCATTCTGAGTTGTAACTGTGATAGTCTTAGTAAATGCACCTGGACGACCAGTTGCGTTATAAGTAGCGTTGACAACACCACTATCACCAGGAGCCACTGGAGTCTTTGTCCAATCTGGAGTTGTACAACCACAACTTGCTCTTACCTTGCTCAACACCAAATCCTCTGTTCCTTTGTTAACGAACACAAACGAACAAGACACTCTTCCGTTCTCCTCTGGGAAAGTACCAAAGTTATGAACAGTCTTCTTAAATTCAATTACAGCCTTACCCTGCTCCTGAGCAAAAGCACAGATTGCAGTAACAAATGCCGCAATAAATAAAATTACTCTTTTCATATCTGTTTCTTTTAATTTCTTAAACATTACACTGCAAAATTAAGAAACTTATTTCTCTTTTGCGAATATTGCGAGATATAAAACAAAGAAATTAAACATTTTTAAGCAAATTCAACTCATAGATGTAGAGACACACGGACATGAGTGTCATAAAAAACAAAAGACCGCCTCATTAAGAGACGGTCTTAGTATTGTATAACTAAATTTCAATCGAATATTAGTTATTCTCTGGACGCAACTGACGTACAGTTACAGCTGTCTGCCACATCTCGCTCTCACGAAGTGCCTTAAGCTCCTTCTCAAGACCTACACGGTAGTCAGGCTTTGAGTTAGCGTCGA
>DCIP01000113.1 GCA_002317115.1 Candidatus Scybalocola fimicaballi | reverse complement strand
ACTTATCGCTGACTATTGTGGCGATATTGCTTGGCATAATCTCTGTGATGGTAACCTTTGCAGACGCCGAAACGCTTGCAGCTACTATTGCCGACGAGAATAGCGGTTTGAGTAGAGAAATAAAGTTGTAAGTGTGTTTCATATCCTCTTGATTTGTTATCAATCTGGGGCAAAAGTAAGAAAAAAATCAAAAGGATAAAGGGATTTATCGATAAAATGTTAAGTTTTGTCGATAAAATATCAAGTTCGGAGGTAAAAATTGGGATTTCGTCGATAAATGTGATTATATTTTTTTTGTTGAAAAAGAAAACGTAAAATTTCCGGAAATGGTTCGAAAAATTATGGTAATTATATGGGAGTTGTCCAAACACCTTTTTTAATACGCTCAGCCTACGGCCTCGCGTTGGTGGGGAGGTTAGGGCGTTCCGCCCTTAACAATCCTCTTTTGGGGATAACTGCCAAATAATCACCTTAATAATTTTACGGTAAATTTTCTGGAAATTTTACGTTCAAAAACAATCCGTGTCGGATTTTATAATTTCGATATCGAATCCAAGTTCTTGTCGTTGGAAATATTCTTTCCGTCTGTTGTCATCAAAAACTCGATCAAATCGGCATATTTCTCGCAAACTTTTGGTCGCACCATCTTCATGGTTGAATTCAACAGGTGGTTTGCCTCTGTGAATCCTTCGTTCAACACTCCCATTGTGGCTGGCAACCATCGTTCTGGATGCAATCCTGCGTATTTGCCTCCCTTACGCATCTGGCAAACTTCATTCCATAGCATATCGGCTGCGATTTTTTGATTCTCTGGTTTGCTTAGGTCTCCGTGTCCTTCTGCGTTCAACCTTGCTTTCAATGCCGATGCGTTTGGAACAATCAACGCTACTGTGTATGGCGACTGGTTATTGTAAAGCATACACTGGTCGATAAGTGGCGACAATTCCACGATGCTCTCCTCGATTCCCTCTGGTGAGTATTTCTCACCGTCGCTTGAAATCAACAGGCTCTTGAAGCGTCCGAGTACCTGCAAGAATCCGTCGGCGTCGATATAACCCATATCTCCGGTGTGAAGCCAACCGTCGACGATGGTCTCTTTAGTCGCATCTTCGTTCTTCCAGTAACCCTTCATCACATTGCCTCCCTTGATGACGATTTCTCCCTTCTCTCCGCTTGGCAAATCTTTACCGTCGGCATCGCAGATTTTAATATCCATATAGTGGACTGGAGTTCCCGAACTTCCGAATTTAGCTCGTCCGCCGATATTAGTACTGATCACTGGCGACGCCTCGCTCAATCCGTAACCCTGGAAGATTGGAATGCCGACAGACATGAAGAAGCGTTGTAGCTCGACGTCGAGCAATGCTCCACCTCCGATGAAATACTGCAATCGTCCGCCGAAATTCTCACGGATCTTGCTCATCAGAATCTTGTCGCCAAGCCAAACAAGCGGTTTACGCAAGCAACTCAAACCTGAACCCTTGTGGAAATAGTCTTTATTATAAGCGTATGCGTTTTTGCGGAAAAACTCGAACATCTTCCATGCGGCGTCGCCTTTCGCTTTCACTCCCGACTCGATATTCTTTCTGAATGCCTTCGACAAAGCAGGCACGCTCATCATTAGGGTAGGGCGTACCTCCTTGATTGCCTGAGGAATAAGTTTGAGCGTCTCCATAGGAGTTTTGCCTATGATCTGCGACGCGATTGTTGCTCCGTAGTAGATGAAGCAGTATAGGCAGGTAGTGTGGGCGAAACTGTGGTCCCAAGGAAGAATCGTAAGAGTGATGTCGTTTGGAGTAATCTTCACTAGAGAGCACGACTGTAGAGTGTTCGACACATAGTTGCCATGAGTCAGCATGATTCCCTTAGGATCGGAAGTCGTACCGCTCGTGTAGCTGATATTTACCATGTCATCCTTATCGATCGACGCAATAAGAGCATCCAAGTGAGTTGCGTTATCTGGATTCTTAAGCCACTCCGCACCGTCGCCCACGATATCATCGTAGGTGGCGACACCGTCGCTTAGCGAATCGCACTTGTCGAGATGAATCAGCGTGATGCCTTCTGGTCCGAATCCCGCGTCGGCAAGACGTTTGGCCTGAGGAGCAGAAAGGATAAGGTAGCGGGCACCAGAGTGAGCCAAGCGGAACGATACCTCGCCCTCCACATTAAGTTTGATGGATAGCGGCACATTCACAGCCTTAGCCATCAGCATACCAAGCTCAGTGATCAGCCACTCGCGTCGCCCTTCACTCATAAGAGCGATACGGTCGCCCGGCTGCACACCCATCTTGATAAGACCGGCAGCAAACTGTCGGGCCTGCTCCTTCACCTGAGTGAAAGTGAGGCTTTCCCATTTGCCATTACGTTTATCAAGAGTAAGAGTGTTATTTGGAAACAGCTTGACGCTACGGTCAAGCAAGTCTATGATATTTTCTAGTTTTTCTGCCATAATTATTTTCCTTGTTCGACTTTGATTTCAAATATAAGGAAAAAATTGATTTAATCGTCAAGATTCGCTAATTTAGTTTCTATCTCATCAATGGAAGGAATCATGCCTTCAACAGTAGTTGGATAGAGTTTCTCCAAATCATATTCAGATATGCCTATAGGTTGGTTGCTACCTTCAAGTGCATATTGAGCCAAAAGATTATCTTTACTCTTGCAGATGAGCAAGCCTATCGTAGGATTATGATGCGGTTGCTTCAAGATATGGTTGCATGCCACAACATACCCGTTTAATTGTCCAGCATCAGGAAAATCAAATTCACCGATTTTTACTTCAATAACGACGTAACAATTAAGTGGAATGTGGAAGAAAAGCAAATCTATAAACCTTTCTTTTTCTCCTATCTGCAAACGATATTCCTTACCTACATACGCAAATCCAGTGCCGAGTTCTACAAGAAATTCTGTGATGTTCTTCAGTAGGGCATCTTTTAATAGTTTCTCATTGTAACGACCTCGAATACCAGCAAAAGCAAAATTGTAGGGGTCTTTTGTAATCTCATTGGCCAGATCGCTCATCGGTTCTGGAAGTGTATTGTTGAAATTGGTAATGGCTTTACCTTCACGCTCATAGAGATTGGTGGAGATAAAGTTCAATAGCATATCGCGACTCCAACCATTTTCAAGAGTCTTGCGTATATAGAAGAGAGCCATCTTAGGGTTGTTCTTTGACTTGTCAATCAGGCATTTATGATGACCCCATGGTATTGAAAACAAGTTATCTTCAATTTTGTCCCCAACTTGGGGATAAATTTGAAATTCTAATTGGTCCCCAAGTTGGGGACTAATTTTATTCTCATGATTTGAATCTCTTTTGGTCAAGTTTTCAAGATAGGGATTGTACATTTCATAAAAATACTTCATGTACTTTAAATTTGTCTCAGAAAAACAAGTTGCGTCAGGCATTAGAGATCTAAGGTCTGCGCTTAGATTCTTTATAAACTTGTCTCCCCATCTTGTTTCGCCCTTTAGTGATACAATATCCCGTCCAAGACTCCAGTAAAATTTCAACATTTCACTATTGACTTTTACCGCAGCCTTAATCTGACTATTTCTGTATCTTTTGCTGAGTTGATTAATCCACTCAGTGTATGATTTGTCTGTTATCGTAATCTTTTCCATTTTCTATTCAACAACTTTTATACTGTTGTCTCTGCTATACTTCAAATGTTTTAACTTGGGGTAAAGGTAATAAATAATAATGATATATTAAATGGATAAAGAGCACGTATGCGAAAAAAAGAGTGCGTTTAAGAAAAAAATATTGGAATGATAATTTGT
>DCIP01000200.1:6902-7171 GCA_002317115.1 Candidatus Scybalocola fimicaballi | reverse complement strand
CCGACCAATGTTGTCAAAAGGGCAACCTTGATACCACCTGCAACGACTGTTGCTGAGATATCACCTGCAGCCTGAATTCTATCGAATGCCTCGATCATACCGATGATTGTTCCCAAAAATCCTAGTGATGGAGCCAATGCTACACAAAGTGAAATCCATGTAACGTTCTTCTCCAATAGACCCATCTGTACACCACCGTAAGATACTACTGACTTCTCAACTACATCAGCACCCTTGTCGATACGGCAAAGACCCTGGTAGAAGATAGA
>DCIP01000200.1:0-6730 GCA_002317115.1 Candidatus Scybalocola fimicaballi | reverse complement strand
GATAAGAGCGATACATACGATGAACATGAAGAATGCACCACCCTCGATGAACTTCTGCTTGATCACCTTGTGGAATGCCTGCTCCTCTTCTACTGCTGGAGCTGCCTGCTGTGCTGCTGGTGCTGCTGCAGCTGGAGCTGCCTGAACTGGTGCTGCTGCTGGAGTCTCCTCTGCAACCTGCTCTGTAGACTCTTCTGTAGCCTCATCCTGAGCGAAACATACTGAAGCTGAACCGAAAATCATTGCTCCAGTCATTGCGATAACTGCAAATAATTTTTTCATTTGTCTTCTGAAATTTTTTGTTATTTTTTTTATTATTTATTTTTCTTTTAGTCCTTTTTTCGATTTCGTTTACCTAATATCCACAAAATCGGGTGCAATTTATAAAAAAAACATAGTTTGACCACGAATTTTAACGAATATTTACACTATTAGTGCTGTAAAATCTACTTTTCTTGCCTTTTTGCCTTATAATTGGGCTTGTCAACAAGGAAAAATTAGGAGCTTAGTCTTTAGAAAGCAAGACTACGGCGTGAGCTGCAATTCCCTCTTTCTTGCCAACGAATCCTAGCTTCTCTGTAGTGGTTGCCTTGACACTCGCGTCTTCCTCGTCTATGCCTAAAACCGACGCAATGGTCTTCTGCATATCATCGATGTATGGCTTCATCTTTGGCTCCTGAGCACAGATGATGGAATCGACGTTCTCGATTCTATATCCTTTCGACGCTACCAACTCCGCTGTCTTCTTCAACAAAATTTTGCTGTCGATATTCTTGAATGAGGCATCGTTGTCTGGGAAATGTGTGCCGATGTCTTTCAAGTGAGCTGCTCCCAACATTGCGTCGCAGATGGCGTGAAGAAGCACGTCGGCATCTGAATGCCCAAGCAATCCTCTTGTGTGAGGAATCTTAATTCCTCCAATCCATAATTCTCTGTCGTCGGCAAACTGATGAACATCGTAGCCGATTCCAACTTTCATTTTCATAGCTGTATCTTTTGTTTTTCGTCTTCGTTTTCGTTAGAACTGGAAGTAGATGAATTTCTGTAGGTCGGCAGTCATAAACTGGTACACTACAAATACTATAATACAAGTTGTGATCACCATCACTCCAAGTGGCTGCAACGCAAACCATAGTCTGTAGCGTCGCTTGAATCTCTCTGGAAGCCAGTGGATGATCATTCCGAGCACGAACAAGATGATGATGTTCTTATATGCGTCTGCCATCGACGGAATCAATGAAAAATCCCATTTGCCTCCGATCTGGTTGACCATGTTCTTGGCTGTGTACCACGCTACCTGGTTAGCTTCGGCTGGATCAAGGTTGGAACCAGAACGGAAGAATAGTCGGGTGAAGGTGATGAACACGAATGTCTGCAACACCGCCCATGAATATTCCAACGCCTTGAATTTCCATTTGCCTCCACATAGGTTGTAGACCATACGGATGAAGGTGCCGACGAAGATTGTGCCGATCCATACAAATCCCATTCGGAAGACTGGCAAGTCGTATAGGAAGACTAACACTCCGAATATGATTGTCACAATCATGACTGCTAATGTCTTCTTATAGATGTTTCTCTTTTTCCAGAAATTGTAGACGAGCATTCCGACGCCGTTCAATCCACCCCAAATCATGAAGTTCCAGCTGGCACCGTGCCAGATTCCTCCAAGTAGCATGGTGTTGAGTCGGTTCAAATTGGATGTGATCTCTTTCTTATTGTCTGGAGACATGTATGCTCTGATTGTGAAGTAGGCTGTGATTGATCCCAAGATGATGGCGATCCAGAAACTTCCACTCAAGATCACTCCGATAGCCGCGATCGTGAAGATAACGGAGTATGTTCCGAACGACGCGTTTCTGTTTCCTCCAAGTGGAATATATAGGTAATCCTGTAGCCACTTTGAAAGTGATATATGCCAACGCTTCCAGAAGTTTCCTGCATTTGGAGCCTTGTATGGAGAGTTGAAGTTTTGTGGCAAATAGAATCCCATTAGCATGGCGACGCCGATAGCGATATCTGTGTATCCACTGAAGTCGGCGTAAACCTGCAATGAGTAGGCGAACAGTGCGAATAGATTCTCTGGTCCGCTATACATTGTAGGGTTTTCAAATACACGGTCGACGAAATTGACCGCGATGTAGTCGCTGAGGATAATCTTCTTAGCAAAACCGTTCAATATCCAGAATATTGCGATTCCAAACTGACGTCTGCCAAGGAAGAATGGGGTGTAGAGCTGTGGAATGAATGTGTTGGCTCTCACGATTGGTCCAGCCACAAGCTGTGGGAAGAATGTCAAATAGAAACCGAAATCGAAGATGTTGCGTACTGGTTCGATTCTCTTTCTATAGATATCCATGATATAGCTGATACTCTGGAATGTGAAGAATGAGATTCCCACTGGCAAAAGAATATTCTCTGTGTCGAACATGTTTGATCCAGCCATATTATTTCCAAATATAGCAAACGCGTCAACCACTTTGAATGATGTGCCTAGCAGGTTATTGGTCATATCCACCAAGAAATATGCGTATTTGAAGTAGCATAGAGTGGCAAGGTTGACTATCAAGCCAAATACAAGATGGAGATTCTTTTCTGTCTTGTTATGACAACTGTTTATGATCATACCACCGAAGTAGTTGAACACAGTTGCAAAGAGTAGAATCAATGTGAAGATTCCGCTCGTCTTATAATAGAAGAATACGCTGACGAAGAATAGGAAGGTGTTTCTTAGCAACACCTTGCTTCTTCCTATTGCCGCAAACACAGCAAAGACTATCGTGAAGAAAGCCCAAAAATAAAATTGTGTGAACAATAGCGGACTTCCCTCGTCGAATGCAAATATCTCTTTTAGAAAATCTAATATTGTACTGAACATATTATTTGTAATTTAAATAGCTTTGAATCAATGCGTTGTAGAATAGGTCGCCAAGTAGGGTGTATCCCTTTGGCGTGAAGTGGATTTTGTCCTTGCGGGCTAATCCTGCATTCTCCCACTGCTTCATTGATTTCAAACCTCCCATAATTGCAAACTGGTCCCATACGGCACCGTTATATTTCTTAGCTAACTCAAAGAAAACTTCCTCCACAATCTGTCCGTTTGTGTTGACGCTGTATTGCCCCTTCGAACGACGGTATGAGTCGTTGTTGGTGATGAATATAAACGCACAGTTAGGCGAGATCTCCTGAATCTTTTCAATCAACTTGCTGTAGTTCTCCAAGAACTTAGCTCCGCTGAAGTTTTTAGGTACTGCGTCGTTGATTCCGATTCCGAAAATCACAAGGTCGGGACGTACAAGCGGCAATTCCTTCTGGAAATTCTCACATTTTAGCCAACTCATGACGCTGGCTCCGTTGATGCCGACGGAATTATAAGTGATTCCATGGCTGTTGTTCTCTGCCAAGATTCCAGACAATGTGAATGGGTGGAACACCGAGTCTGTCTGCTCGAATGCGATTGTAAAGGAGTCGATTGGTGTATCGAATGAGAATTCGTACACGTCGTCCAACACATTATAGATGCTGTAGATCTTCGAACTGTCTGCAGGATTGATGATCACCGGATATGAAAATGCACTGTCGGAATAGCCGATAAGTTTCAAATCAGTACACTCCCAGCGTGTAGTGGCGTCTCTGTTTAGACTGATGTTCATAGATGCGTCGGCAGAATTTGTCTGCACTGCGATTCCCATCAATCCAAGCTCGATATTATCGTGACGTTTCAAGATTCGGCTTGAAACCCATTTTCCTGTATAGGTCACATTGTAGTTAGGCGGATTGTTTGTGCCGGCAATCTTGAATGGGAACACAAGTCCGCGAGAACTCTTGAAATCCAAGTTCAAAGAGTCGAGATTGCGTCGTATACGGTTGGAGAAGACATCCGCCTGGACGTGGCTGCCTCCGATATGTAGAATGTTCACTTTTCCTTCACGGCAAAGCACGATGCTGTCGAGTTTGTCGTAGAAGTTGCACATTGTTCCCGTGTCGCCAGGAAACTCCAATTTATTCTTGTCGTATTGGATAAAATCGTAGCTTCTTGGAATCTGTTTGAAGAAGCCCTGTGCCGACGCGAATGTCGCGCTCAGCAACGTCAACAACACTATAATTGATTTGATCGCCTTCATTTTAAGTCTTCGTTTCGCTTATCTTTTTGAAATTGAATCGGCAAATGTCTTGTCTACTGGAATTTTAGCCGACATTTCCTTTAGTTTTTTCTTTCTGTTTTTCGATTGTTCTTTCTTCTTTTTGTCAAGAGATGACTGGAAAGATGAATAATTGTCGTAGACATTCAAACTTTCCAAGAAAAGGTGGGCGATTCTTTCCGCTCCCTTACGAGAGAAGTGGATGTAGTCGCTTGCTGCAAGAGCTGGTTTGTTGGATACCCAACTGATGATAGAGTTTTTTCCTCCCATCACACCATACATGTTCCAGAATGCCACGCCATTATCTTTAGCAACTCTCTGCATCAAATCCACCGTCTTCTCAAGATTACGGTAAGTCTGAAGCTTTCCGTCGACAGTCTCTGCCATGTCGGCAGGTCCGATAAGGATGATTTTAGCCTTTGGAAGTTGCTGCTTCACAAACTTGATCTGTGCATCCATTGAATTGTAGTAGCCTTCGATCTTTTTGTCTGTATTCATATAAGGAGTGGCATTTCCACCGAATTCCATGATTACAAGACGAGTGTTGAGCGCGTCATGCATGTATTTGAAAGACTTCGCGTCGATACGAGTGAAGAATGTACCCGAACTTCCACGTAGTCCGATATTTGTCACTGCCACACCTTTTTCTCCTGATAAGCAGAACCCATATAGCTCCGCGCTTCCTTCAAGTTTGATTTTGAAAGACGAGATGTTTTTAGGCAGATCCCATTCCATCATTCCATACTTCTTTTCTGGCTCATCTTCAGCTCGGTATACGAAAGTGTCAGCAGTCAACGTCGCTGTTAACCCTTTTTTACGAGTGGAGTAGAAAAGACGTATCTTGTTGAATGACTTGTGCTTAGTAGCCAAACTGTTGATTGTGATTGTCGTCTTGCCATTAAGTTCAGATAACTGGCCAAGCGCTCCATAACGCTTGTGGTCTGTCTTCTGGACAAGTGTACCGTCGACCAAGAAACGGCTTATACTATCAGTGATTGATTCCTGAACTGTGATCGACGGGATCATCTGTAGGGTAGGGATGATTCCAAGACCTTCACCACCAAACTTATCCTGCAAACCATAGCGGATAGAACTTGTGATACGGTCTCCCTCAATCTGCGAATCTCCGTAGTGAGCGATATGAACAATGCCTTTGCGAGCCTCCTGGCGTAGAGTTGCGATCATATCGGTGATATACGATACGTCAGACGAATCTGGAAGATAGAATCTTGACGGATTCTCTGTAAAGAATGTCTTGTAGAAATTGATTGTGTCAGCAAGAAGCAATGAGTCGCGTACACGCATTGAATCCGCAGCCTGCATAAGTTTACGACGAGCCTCAATCACAGAGTCGGGCAACGTCTGCATTTTCATACTGTTCTCACGGTCTGCCAAAAGGCCATCGATTGAGATTCTTGATTTGTCTGCTGGAGTAAGAACTTCCGTGATAGACGGAAATCGAAGAGTCAAACCCTTGTTCACTCCTGTTGAGTCGTTTTCTTCAGAAGAGAAAGATGGTATGTGTATTCCATCTTTAGGCATAAGAAGGCAGACCACTGCCAACACGGCGATGACTGCAACAAAAAACAATAATTCTATATGTCGTTTCATTTATGCATGCATTAATGTCTGCGAATTTAACATTTAATAAGATTTATATCAAATTTTGCGTATGATTTTTCAAAAGTGTATGTTGTGGAAAATAAAGACGACATAAATATGCAATTTCAGATAGAGTAGGAATTGTAGGAAAACGATAAAATTTAAGGTAATTATATGCAGTTTTCCCAAAGAGAGGATTATTAAGGGCGGAACGCCCTAACCCACCCTAAAACGCGAGTCCGTAAGGACGAGCGTTATAAAATGATAGGTTGGAAAGGACAAATGAAATGAAGAATTTATATATTTGCAAAAAACGGAAATATGAAAGCCTTGTTACCATACCTGATTAAGTGTCCTGCTGAAATTCTTATGTCAATCTTTTTCATAGCATATTTATGTGTCGGTGAACCTTGGTCAGAAAACACGGAATCATGGCCTCCACCGACTAAAGATGCTGCTATGGTTATTGCTCTGCAATTTACAATGACTGTGAGAATAATTTTGTCTAAATTTTTCTCTTCAAAATATGGGATAATTGCATCATTATTAATAGGTTTTGCTGTGACAATTTTGTTTTGTTTGCATCCAATTGTCAATTATAGTTTAGTTTTTTTTAGTTATTTGTTTTGTGTCATCTTCTGTATCTTTACATTTCAAGGGAATTGGGAAGAGAGAATATTTAAGATTCTATTTTTAGTATTCTTAACAACAGTATTCGTATTTGTAATTCATTTCATTGTTGACGTAGTATTAGAAATACAGCATGAATGTCTTGGCCCAGAAGACGCATTGATTTCTGATGCTTATGCGTTAGTTGGAGGAACTATTGTTTTTGTACTTTGTCGTGATGCTGTTGATGATTCTATTAGATTTGAAAGTGAAGATTCAAAAAGGGAAAAGTAATTTATATACGTGTTGTCCAAACTCGCTTTTTTATTATACGCTCGCCCTCTGGGCTCGCGTTGGAGAGTGGGGTTAGGGCGTTC
>DCIP01000176.1 GCA_002317115.1 Candidatus Scybalocola fimicaballi | reverse complement strand
AGGTCTATATGTAAAGGTTGTATTTAAACTTCAACTTTGCGTCATTATCGTTGTTCATATTGATCCGATACTTGTTTTTGCTCTTTTCCTTCGGACAGGATAAGCCGAGTGATTCGAAAAAAATAACAATCCATTTTCTGAACGAATTCGGCTTAGTGTTAGCCATTATTTGGGATTCATAGATTAATAATGCCACTTTCCCAACGTTTGCCGATGAACCTGTCCTGTCGATTTCCAACATGTCCAGAAGCAATTTGAATCGATCAATACTCCCTTTTTGCTTGAATGAAGCTTTGAAGTATTGACCAAGTTTTTCTCTGTCAATAGGCGGTAATTGACGGTTCTTCCCTGATACTTCACTTTTGAAACCGTTGGCTGTTTCAGATGGTATATTCGCGTTTGCGTTATTGATTATATCTGTAGGTGTTTTTTTAGCTGCTCTTTTTTTTATCGGATATAGGATGATTGCCAGTATCAAGAATAGCAAGAATACTGCGGCAATGCCTATAATTGTTGATAATATCATGGCTGAAAGAAATTTCAGTATGGTAAAAAAGATTGCGTCTCCAAGTTTTAACCCTATCTCATAATATAATTTGGCGAACGAAAGAAGAATGGCGACAGTAAGAATTGCGCCGAATATCCACCAGAAATATTTGCTGAGCTCTAAAAAGAAACTCTCAACAAACGGTTCTATGTCTTTACAGAAATCTTTAATTGATTTCCAAACTCTCTTGATCTTTGGCATATAGGTTAATCTCGTTACCTCGTTTAATTGTTTTTGATTTCGTCAATAAGCCATTCGGACAACTTCTCCTCAGATGGGAGGTGGAGACTGTATTCCTGGACGAACAGATTCTTGTCAATCCCGTCCATCGCATATCGTACCATTTCCTTGCCTGACTTAGTGCAAAGCAGTATCCCTATAGGCGGGTTGTCTCCAGGGGCCATGAAGTTGTCCTTGTAGTAGTTGCGATACATGTTGATCTGGGCGACATCCTTGTAATCTAGGGCTTCTGTCTTCAATTCAATGATGACACCGCAATGGGCAAGCCTGTTGTAGAACAACAAGTCATAGAAGAAGTAGTTGTTGTCAATGAGAATCCTTTTCTGACGTGCTTCAAAACAGAAGCCTTGTCCAAGTTCAAGAATAAACTCCTGCAGGTGGTCCATCAAAGCTTTCTCCAATTCACTTTCTTCAATGACATCCTTTGCTGGAAGGCCAAGGAACTCGAATGTATATGGTGATTTGATGACATCTGCGATGTCGGTGTGTTCTGCCGAATCATTGACTAGAGCAATCAATTTGTCAGGACATTTGCTCAAACCTGATCGCAGGAAGCAGTTGCTTTTTATCTGGCGCTGAAGTTCACGGACGCTCCAGACTCCTTTCATGCACTCAATTTCATAAAAGGCTCTTTCGAGAGGGTCTTCAATTGGTAGAAGCTGAAGAAGATGTGTGTATGAAAGACGGTTGAACAGTTTATCTTCCGGTACGAAGATTGACTCATTTTTAGATTTGGCAATCAGTGATTGCCCAATTATCTCTTGATGTGTTTCAGGCGATTGTAATTTGGCAATCGGCGATTGCCAAATTTGGTTAGAAGCTTTGATAAAATTAACGATGCTCGTTCCCAAAGAAGGAAATGTCAGATAGAATTGCCGGTAGAGACGTAAATTTCTATATGACAGACCTTCTTCGTTAAAACAGGCTGATAGGTTTTTCAAAACAGATTCCCCGTACCGTGCCCTGTCCAATCCGTTTTGTTCATAATTGACAATATAATATCCAATCAACCAGTTCCTGGCGGTCACGTGCTGGTTTATTGCGCAGGCTGCGCTCTCCCTCAAACATTCGTTGACAGTGTTGATGCCACTGACAAGGTTTTGAAATGTCATCTTCTCCATATCTCTCATATATTGTTAATTACAAATCTACAAATTATTCAAGCTTCCTTACTAAATCACGCTGCATTTCCTCGTCGATATCGCGATAGCGGGCGAAGGCTTTGGAGCCCTCGGCATGCCCAGAAAGCTTTCCTACAAGATTTGGGTCTTGAACTTGCTTGTAAAGGTTTCCTATAAAACACCGTCTTGCCATATGCGAACTGGCAACTTCCCAAAGTGGGTGCTTCTCTTCTTCTCTAGTCGTTGGATTCAGCGTCGTGACAATTCTGTCCAGTCCGGCTTCTCGGCACATCCTTTTGATGTCGTCGTTGTAGTCGCTGTCGTACTTATGGCATGGTAGTAATGCCTCACCAGGTAAATCCCTATACTTATATATAATATCGCGCGCGATAGCATTGAGTGGAACTCGTACTATATATGGTTTTCCCTCCTTAGTCTTACGGGGAATGTACTCCACCGCACCGTTGATGATGCTGGTCTTTTTCAGATGTGTTAAATCCGATACACGGCAACCGATAACGCATTGGAAGATGAAAATGTCGCGTTGCCTTGCAAGTCCGGGATCAGTGGAGAAATCATGATGGTAGAGTATGTTACGCTCTTCCAACGAAGGGTAGAAGGGTGTGCCATATAAACATGGTCCTATTTCATAGTCCTTGAACGGGTCGGCTTTGAAATAGTCGTTGCGCGCCCATATCACGAAAGTACGGAGCTCAACCATTATCTTACTTACTGCATTGCCTCCTCTCTCTGCAGGTAACCTGCTCTCTGGGACCTTTTTGTAAGCTTTTTCGAATCTCTTGTCGAGGAAAATGACTTTCTTATCCCGCCAATTCTTACCTTCAATCTTATAGAATGTATGTTCATTTTTCAGGTATTCTTCAAATGATCGTAGTGTGTCTGCGGTAAAATTCTCAAATGTGACCGGTGTTTTGCTATAAAGTGAGAAACGCTTCAAGGCCCTCCAGTCTACCATTAAGTGCTTCTTGCGAGATTCGGATGAACGTCGAGTGTCAATGAAATGCTTGAATACGGTGAAGAATTCCTCACTTTCATCTCTTTCTTTCACTTCTTTCGGGATAGGAAAGTTATAGTTGCTGACTAAATCTGTAAGCCATGTTTCAGACAGACTCATTTTTCCTGAACCTGCATCAAAAAACGATTGGCTGATGAATGTGGATAGTTTGTCGAGCTTTGCGTTTTGAATGGTCAGGTTGTCTAGAATAGCCTTATTCTCTGCAGACATTACCCTTATCTTGGGTATTTTGCAGCGCTGTGCCTCTTTGTCCCAGTATTCTGATTGGACATAAATGTTAGTTTTTGCTCTTTGATCAAATCCACCATGGAAGAACCGGACAAGAACTTCACTTTGTCCGGTTATTTTGTCGGCCTTTGCTGACAGTCTGTATACAAGCGTTGCCATACTATCTATTTTTCGATGCAAATCTACTGATATTTTTGCCGACTTTTTGCCGACTTATCGAAAAATTGCCGACTTTTTGCCGACTTTTATGGTGTTTTTTGAAACAGTATGAAACGCTTTGTAAACCATAAAAACCATAATACAGGCTTGCAGAAAGGATGTTTTGACCGTTTTGGTGTAATCTGCGATGTTGGATAGTTTTCGTGATTTATGCTCTCATCTCGCGCAC
>DCIP01000086.1:8806-14755 GCA_002317115.1 Candidatus Scybalocola fimicaballi | reverse complement strand
ACTCTGGGTGAGACTTAAGCAACATTGCTAGACCGTCTAGAGAAGAGTAAGAAGACTGCTTGATGATAGCCTTTGCTGACTCGAACTCAAGCTGAGCGAATGCAGTCTTGATGATCTCGTCCTCCTCCTTAGTTGGAACATAACGAACTGGCTCACGAGTAGCTCTGATATGAGAATCAAGAGAATCCTGAGTGAACTTGATCTGCTGCTGTAGCTTGTTGATAGCAACGTTCTGGTTAACGATCTGCTCCTCAAGCTTAGCTGTAAGCTCCTCACACTGACGCTTCTGCTCCTCAAGAACTGGAGTCAAATCAGGAACCTCACACTTAGGTGCGTAATCTACCCAAGCGATGTTACGGATGTTACGATCACCACCGAACTTGTAACGTACCTCAAGGTTAGCACCGAAAGTTAGACGGCCACCATCAGGGTAGCTCTGACGCAAACGGTAGATAGCTGTTCCCTCAAGACCGATACCGAAGTACTTGCTTACATTGTACTCGATCTGACCAGCACCATAAACACCAAGAACGAACTTAGAGTCATCCTTCTCTACATCAGCATATCCTTCTGCATCCTTCCAAGTACCGATAGTTCCAACCAAACCTGGGTTAACGTAGAAGTTAAGCTTCTGTAGACCCATGCTTCTGTATGGAGCAACGATATTAGACAAATTGAATGAAGAGTGAAGAATGATGTCGTGGTTTGCTCCATCATAAGTCTCCTGGTTGTTCATTGCATACATGTACTGCAAGCCAAGACCCCAACGAGGGTTGAATGTAGCCTCAGTAAAGATACCGAACTGACCGTTGATTGTTCCACTTAGAGTACGATCTGCCTCTGCGATTGGTGCGTGTCTCAAGTAGTTGATACCACCCTTAAGTCCTAGTGACCAGTGGCAAATACCCTTTGCTGTAGCTGTATCTGCAGTAGCCTCCTCCTGAGCGAATGCGTTGCAAGCAAGTGTTGCAGCTGCTGCTAAAGCTAAAAATTTCTTTGACATTTTTTATAAGTTAAAATTAGACATTATTTACTTTCCTAACTGGCTCTTCAATGCTGCCAACTGCTCGATATCTCCAAGAGTTGTCTTCTCCAAAGTAGTTGCTGCTGTAGCCTCTGCCTTCTTTGTAGACTTCTTCTTCTTGAAATCCTTCTTCTCCTCAGAAGCACCCTCTTCGAATGTTCTGCTGTGAGAAACGATGATTCTCTTAGACTCCTTGTTGAACTCAAGAACCTTGAATGCAAGTTTCTCTTCAACCTTAGCTACTGAACCATCCTCCTTAGTCAAGTGCTTTGGAGTACAGAAACCTTCAACACCGTAAGGCAACATAACGATTGCGCCCTTGTCTACGATCTCTGTGATTGTTCCCTCGTGTACTGAACCCTCTGTGAAGATTGTCTCGAATACATCCCAAGGATTATCCTCAAGCTGCTTGTGACCTAGGCTCAAACGACGGTTCTCCTTGTCGATCTCCAATACCTGAACCTCGATATCTGCACCGATAGTTGTGAACTCTGATGGGTGCTTTACCTTCTTTGTCCAAGATAGGTCAGAGATGTGGATCAAACCATCAACTCCCTCCTCGATCTCAACAAATACACCGAAGTTAGTGAAGTTACGAACCTTTGCAGTGTGCTTTGTACCTACTGCGTACTTAGTGTCGATTGCCTCCCAAGGATCTGCCTTAAGCTGCTTTACACCTAGGCTCATCTTTCTCTGCTCACGATCCAATGTCAATACTACAGCCTCAACTGTATCACCTACTGACAAGAAATCCTGTGCGCTTCTCAAGTGCTGGCTCCATGACATCTCTGATACGTGGATTAGACCCTCAACACCTGGAGCGATCTCTACGAATGCACCGTAATCAGTCATAACAACTACCTTACCCTGTACCTTGTCGCCAACCTTCAAGTCTGACTTCAAGCCATCCCATGGATGAGGAGTAAGCTGCTTCAAACCTAGAGCGATTCTCTTCTTGTCGTTATCGAAATCAAGGATAACAACATTGATCTTCTGATCTAACTCAACAACCTCCTTAGGATCGTTTACACGGCCCCATGAAAGGTCTGTGATGTGGATAAGGCCATCTACGCCACCAAGGTCGATAAATACACCGTATGATGTGATGTTCTTAACTGTTCCCTCAAGTACCTGACCCTTCTCCAAACCAGAGATGATCTGAGACTTCTGCTGCTCAAGCTCTGCCTCGATAAGTGCCTTGTGTGAAACAACTACGTTCTTGAACTCGTGGTTGATCTTAACAACCTTGAATTCCATTGTCTTGCCTACGAATACATCGTAATCGCGAATAGGCTTAACGTCAATCTGAGAACCTGGCAAGAATGCCTCGATGCCGAATACGTCAACGATCATACCACCCTTAGTTCTGCACTTGATATATCCCTTGATAATCTCGTCCTTCTCCAAAGCCTCGTTAACACGGTCCCAAGAACGTGCAGCACGTGCCTTGCGGTGAGAAAGATTCAACTGTCCTTTCTTGTCCTCCTGGTTTTCAATGTAAACCTCAACCTCGTCACCAATCTTCAAATCTGGATTGTAACGGAACTCGTTAGTAGAAACGATACCATCAGACTTTCCACCTACGTTCACTACGACCTCTCTCTTGTTCAAAGAGATTACCTTACCAATTACAACCTCGTTGTCCTTGATAGAGTTTAGAGTCTGGTCGTACTTTGACTCCTGCTCCTGACGAGCTGCAGCTGTCAAGCTCTCGCCATTCTTGTAGCCATCCCAATCGAAATCCTCTACAGGAGCTACATTCTTTGTTAAATCACTCATTTTGTTTAATTATACAATTAGTCGTTAGACATTATATATAGTAATATCGATACAAAATTACAATTATTTTCCGACAATTCAATATAAACCTATTTTTTTTTGTTTATACACAACGCATTGTTGATAAAATCTGTCTGTTCTCCACTAAAAATCATCTTTAAGCTGTGCATTGCTCGTGTGCAAGCTATATACAGCAGACTTTTATCCATCTCATCGTTGTAGTTCGACTTTGTGACACTAGGAATGATGACTTCATCAAACTCCAATCCCTTAGCCATGTGCGGTGTCGTGACCACTATTCCGTTTGTGAACGCCTGGCATCCGCTTACCAGCAACGTCGCTTTCTTCTGCAAATCTCCTAAGGTATCAAAGAATGAGATTGCGTCTTTCTCTAATTTAAATATGTATGCAGTCGACGTCGGATTTTCCACATCCACAGCAGCTATCATTTCTTGCATCAGCTTGTATTCGGCCTCTTTATTAGAGACTTCTATCAGCTGCGGCACTTCGGTATGTCGTTCCACCACCTCTATCTCTGAATTTCCAGAGATATGTTTAGCCAATTCAGTAATCTCATAACCCGATCGATAGCTTTTGTTGAGCTTCATTATCTCTGCCCTGTACAATGCCTTGCGAATATCGTCAGCTGTGGTTGAACTATATGGATTGACGTTCTGCGCAGCGTCTCCAAGGATAGTCTTCTTGCACGGGAATATCTTCGATATTAGGCGATACTGCACCGGAGAGTAGTCCTGCATCTCATCCACAAGCAGATGCTTCACTTTACTTTTCTCTTTCAACCCCTCAAGCGAAATCTTAAGATAGATGAGCGGTGCGACGTCGGCATACTCCATTTTCTTATCTTTGGTTTTCTTCAGATATTCAGGTTTGCCTAGCCAATCAAACATATCTTTATACACCGCAGAGTCCGACCCAAGATGCAGCATCTTCTTCAAGTCGGCACGGATCTTTCTCATCTCCTCTGTCGTCAAAACGCGATGGAATGAAATCTTAAACTCATTTTTGATATCATTGGCAATCAACTCCAAACGCTGACGGATAGGAAGTCGGTCGTGCGAATGGAATTTCTCCAATATCCACTCCTTTGCAACAGGGATGATTCCAACTACAATATCCTCAGGTTGGAAACAGGTGTTCTCGAGATGAACCAAGTATTTGTCCAACAGTTGCACAAATTCAAATGTGGCTTTAAACTTTGTTCGCTCAATCGTCGCCACATTTTTATTTTCAAGCAAATCATTCACCTGTTCGAAGAAGGTTTGGAATTTAACTTTGCCCTCCAACATATCGGAAAGCAACTCTTCCATTCCACACTCCTTGATCGTCTCCTCACCAAGCTCCGGCAACACGTTGGAAATATAGTCCGCAAAAACTTTATTTGGAGATATGATCAAAATATCATCTGAAGTAATCTGACCCTTAAACCTATATAATATGTACGCAACACGGTGAAGCGCTATAGATGTCTTCCCCGAGCCTGCCACTCCCTGAATTATAAGGTTGTGGGATTCCTCGTCACGGATGATTGCGTTCTGCTCACGTTGGATTGTTGCGACGATATTCTTCATTCGCTCATCCGACGTAGTACTCAACTCCTTCTGCAACAACTCGTCATCGATATTGATGCTGTTCTGAATCATAAACTCCATAATGGAATTTCGGATTCTAAACTGACGTTTGAGTTCTATCATACCGTCAATTCTACCAACAGGAGACTCGTAGAAAGCCTTGCCAAAATCAAAGTCGTAGAACATTGTGGAAATTGGAGCACGCCAATCATGGATAAGATTCCTTTTTGTTTTGGAATCATACAATGAGTGTATTCCTACATACAACGGATTGGCATCCTTTTCCCCGTCGACACGGAAATCCATTCTGCCAAAATATGGGACAAGCTTCATTCTTTTCAATCGACGCTTCGTATTCTCCATCTCCTCTGCACTCATTACAGCCTGAGTGACGAAATTTCGCGTCGCACTTTTTTCTGCACGGTCAAGTTCAGACAGATTTTCCCACAAATACTCCTTGAATGCCTTCATATCCTTCACCTGTTGGTGAATAAAGGAATCAATCCCCAGAATCATATCATCAATGAATCCCAGTGTCGACTTTAAATATTGTCGTTCATCAGCTTCCGTTGGGTTAAGCATAGTCGCAAAATATTATAAATTATCTATTTTTTTGCAAAATTAGACAATCTACATACAATCACAAAAAGAAAGAGCACTCATTTAATAAGTGCTCATATTATACAGATAAATCTCAATCTTCCGACTGTCGTCTCTCAATTCCGTTTTCCTTGTTGACTCTGTCAATAAAAGAAGTCACTTCGGACAAACCGTTTGCAAACTTTTCAAAGTCCTCTTTATAAAGGAAGATCTTATGCTTCTCAAAAGAAACCTGAGAATCATCGTCACCTACCTTTTTCTTGCTCTCTGTGATAGCTAGGAACAATTCACCTCTACGATTCTTCTTTACATCGAAATAGTAGATTCTTTTTCCCGCTTTAACTGCTTTGGAAAAAACAATTTCTAAATCGTTTTTGTCCTTGAAATCCTTGATCTCTTCCATATAGTAAAATTCTAATGCAAAGTTAAACCATTGCAAAAACAACCAAAACGATATGAATATTTTTTTTGTTTCATTTGTGAAAAAATGTAAAAAAAGTAATATTCACATCAAAAAGTTGACAATTAGTACAAACTTTCTCTGCAAAAAAGAAATATAATTCAGTTTTATACACTTTTTACTTTCTTCGTTTTCTACAATAAAAAACCACTTCCATAGAATCTATAGAAGTGGTTTTACTATCTGACAAATAAGTTTATGCCGTTACCTTACGATTATCTTCTTACCTTCGACAATATATATACCCTTTGGCAACGTTGCCACCATAGTGACGCCCTCACTATAAGGAGCACCCTTAACAATCAATCTTGACAAAACATCATAGACATCAACTGTTCCGGACTTCGTCGATTTAACATATACACAACCCTGACTAGCATATACGATAAACTCATCATTCATCACATCCACAAATCCAGTTGTGTCATTCACAATTGTGTCTGGGTTTATCGGCACGATTGTATCTGGAATAACCGGTATAATCGTATCAGTCACTG
>DCIP01000086.1:0-8747 GCA_002317115.1 Candidatus Scybalocola fimicaballi | reverse complement strand
CTGTTGTGTCTGGTATTATCGGCACAATTGTGTCTGGGATCACCGGAATAATCGTATCAGTCACTGTCGTGTCTGGTGTTATCGGCACAATTGTATCCGGAATAACTGGTATAATCGTATCAGTCACTGTTGTGTCTGGATTTATCGGCACAATTGTATCCGGAATAACCGGAGTAATCGTATCAGTCACTGTCGTGTCTGGAATTATCGGCACAATTGTATCCGGAATAACCGGTATTATCGTATCAGTCACTGTTGTGTCTGGTGTTATCGGCACGATTGTATCTGGGATCACCGGAGTAATCGTATCAGTCACTGTTGTGTCTGGGTTTATCGGCACGATTGTGTCTGGGATCACCGGAGTAATCGTATCAGTCACTGTCGTGTCTGGAATGATAACATCGTCGATCAACTGACTCCAAGTTGCATTCTTTCCAAGATTTCCTGGATAACCATCCTGATCATATACATTGTTGACGTTAACCTCAATCTTGTAGAAACCAGACTTAGTTGTCTTCGACGCAATATTTACCACATAAGTATAATCATCACGTTTTGCGACGGTGATTGTCGAATCACTCAAATTGTCGCCACCCTGACAGAACAATTCAATATCGTTATAGTCGAACGACTCCTTCTGAATCTTGTGATCAAACTTAACAATCACACTATCCACAGGTGAAGTTACAGCAACCTCAGTTTTTGGAGCACCTAAGATCTCCGCCACGTTCAAGACATTCTTGTTGACACTATAGTAGATATTATAGTCATTCTCTCCTAATGTCGTCATATAGTCTAAGAAATGTAGACGGTTCACATAGATAGGTTCAGCACCATCAGGAAGATTTACGAATGTCGTCCATACATTATCCAATGGAATCTCAACACTATCCTTAACTCTAACAACCTTCTGAATCTCGAAGCAGTTGTCTCCCGGATCCTCCATCTGAACATAATTCCATCCACTATTTGATGGAGTGACAGTCAAAGTGATCATTGTGTCAGATGTCGTCACCTTCTTCTTGTCAAGTTTAGCATACTGAGCTTTCACAACCGTATCTTTGCCTCCATTTGAGTAATACAAAGCGTCTGGAGTATCATTCTCGTCTTCGATGTCATTTACAAGGAAGTCTGTGACATTATCCTCCTTCACACCATATGCGTCAACAGTCTTGATCAACTCATGGATGGCGATACCCTTGACTAGGCTCAAATCTGGATTACCGAAGCTGTTAGCGTGGACAACGCTAGCCTCATACTTAGTGAAGTGACCAAGCAAAGAACTTGTCATCCACCATACTCCAGTCTTAGCTGACAAAGCCTCGATATTACCGAAGTCGATATTCTCCGAACCAAGATCACAATCCTTACCATTCAAGCTTGAGCCAATAATTGCGAAGTCGATTAGCAAGCCCTTCTCATTATCTACAATCACAGGCTGAGCAGTCTCAAGTTTTACTTTCTTAGCATCTCCGTAACCCTGGTTGTCAATTCTGACACCAAGAGCGGCTGGCACACTTGGCTCGACACGGTCAAGAGTCAAAGCATCATCACCAAGGATATTACGCTGCATGAAATAGTCAATCTGCAAATCTGGACTTGGGTTGACTGTCAAAGTCACAGGATATAGATCTGCCTTAACTGTATCACCAGACGAAGGATCAACATAAACGATATAACCACCGAATGAATAGTTGACCGGAGCCTTAGGAGCAGCGCCCTTCTCAGGAATGAATCTGAACAATGCTGTACCTTCCGACTTAGGAGCGATCTCACCAGTACCGTCGACGGCAGTAACACCCGTCAACTTCTCAGTGTTGATCTGGAACAAATCATTTGAAAGTTCACCCTTATCGTTGCGAACCTCAAGTACGACCTTGAATCCTTCCATAGCACCCGACTCATTACCATTGTTGACAGTAAGCGTACCGTCGAATGCCTCACGAGTCATGGTCAACGTCTGAGAGATTTGAAGCTTAACACTTGCACAAACGCTCTTCTGTGATTTTTCGTTAACACCTTCATTAATAGAAATAAGCATGTCATCAATAGTTTCGAATTTTCTCAAAGACTTATATGTATAGAAATTTACGATACTATCCATATACGCCTTAATGACACTCTTATCTACAATGTTTGGATATTGTTCATTTGGAGCATAAACCCCATTTTCGTTTGCAGCCACCGTTTCGTTCCAACGTTGTGCCATCTCTATCATATCGGTAGTTGACAAATCTGTAGTCGGCAAACTCTTAATAGAGTCAATATTGATTTTTTTGCTTTCAGTGTAATTCTTGATTGTATAATTAAAATAGTCAGTTATTCCATCAGTGAAAAGTGGTTCATCTGAACCGGCAAGTTCTCTAAATAACTTTCCATTATATAACACATATGCAGAAAGTTCTATGGCGTCATGAGCAGCCAAAAGCCTTGAATCCGCAGTTTTGTAAAAACTATTCGGCATATCAAATTTTGCTTTCTCTTTAGCATAATTCTTTTCTTTTGGATAATCACTCAAACGCGTTCCGTCTTTATATTTTATATCAGCAATTTTTCCATTCTCTATGACTACTATATCCCCTTCAGTAGTTACAGTTTCACGGGTGTCTTCATCTTCAGTGACTTTGCCATTCAATCGATCAACAAGATATCGGCCACAATTTGCTGCATATCTACCAGTTTTACATGACTGTACCTGACATCCATAATCAAGACATCCTGTCGGAAGGTTGATGCCAACAGCATCCTTAAAGCTCATATCCAATCCCCACTTCATATAATCCCATTGTAGATCAATTCCTGCATAAGGATCTACACTTTCTGGATCTTCCATGTATTGATACATCAATTTGAAGCGTCTATATTCAAGCTGAGATCTATAAAGGACAGGGACATCATATACATAAAGATCTTCAAATCCGAACTTATCATCTGGATCTGGTATTTTATCTTTTGCCTCAGCGCTCTCTCTTCTTCTTCTTTCTTCCTTATTTTTGTTATTAAAATATTGGTAATAATAAGTGCCATTGCTTAAAGCAATACCTACTCCAGGAACATATCCAAGCAAATTACCAATACAAGCAAAAGGATCTAGTTTATTCTCACAAGCATCGCAAGGCAATTCCTTAACAACAAAATTATTATTCTTTACATTACCATCATAATCATTATTTGAAGGGGCTCCTCCATAAGAAGGTATCCATCCACTTGTTGTTCCATTATAATTATGAGTCACTTCTTCCAAATGTGGACAATCCCAAATACCAGGCACAACCCTATATAATAGTTTCAACACTCCACATACATATGAATATTCAGCATGAACTGGAGGACATTCAGACTCTCCAAACGATTCATCTTCCAAACTAATTCCAGGACAATTATCACTTGAACCATATTTCTCCGCTGTTCGAACAATTGTGATTGGCACAAACTCAGTATGGTTAGCTGGCAACGAATCTATGTAGTTGTATGGCACATAGAATCTGTAGTATGGACACTTAGGTATTCCAAACTTAACATAATGAGCAGCAATCAAACCGTGGTTAGTGATCTGTAGGCGAACTGTCTTTGGAACACCTATCTCAAATCTCTCCTTGTCAGGAGTTCCGTTAGGGAATGACAATGTCACTACCGGAGCTGGAATATTTGTCTCGTACTCCATTTCCAGTTTTATATCGTACTTGTCTTCAATCTCTGTACGTTCAACCTTCCAGTTGTATGTGATTGCCTGATATTGCAAGAATACAAACTTATCCAACTGCTGTCCGGCCTGGATCTCAATTGTCTCCTGATACTCAGAATGCTTGTCCGCTTTAACACTCAACAAGTAAGATCCCTCAGGGATGCTGTCGAATCTAACAACACCTGTTGAATCTGAAATTCCTGATGCAACCTCCTTGTTGTTGTACTGGTTGCGAACCACTACCTTAGCACCATTCAAATGTTTCTTGTCGGCAGTGTTGTAGTAGTACTCATCCACAACGTCAACCTCCAAACTACCCTTCGACTCAGATGAGTACTCGATTCTGAATGGCAGGCTTGTTGACTTACCATTAGCACAGTTGACTCCGATCGATCCTGTGAATGGAACGTTGATTGGAGCACCTGGATAGTAAGCAAGCTTCAACGCCACTCTTGCAGTGTCGCCAGACTTGATGCTTGGCAACTTAGTTGTCGGAACACTGAATCCGTCGAAATCCGGAATAGACAATGTAATCTCTCCTGTCTCACCGAATCCGGCATTAGTCAACTCAAGATTAATATATTTAGCTTTCTGCTTTGACACATACTCATTAATATCTGTAGGACTAACCTTAATCTGACCGTATGGATGCTCACAGTAGAAATATGTCGAGAAGTCACAAGTAGTATTCTCATCGTTTGAAACTCTGAATACACTTGGAAGATACATCTTGCCCTCAGTCAACTTAGTTCCTGTAGCCTTGAATGAAATTCTTGCCGACTCACTTCCCTTAAGAAGCTTGACAGTGTCGAACTCAACAGACAATCCCTCAGCCAACTCACGAGCCTCAACAACAAGGTTGTGAAGATCAACAGAGCTTCTGTTTGTAATTGTGATCGTACCGTCGATAGTATCACCCTTCTGGATTGTCCACTTGGTAGTACCACCTGTGTAAGCCATACCTGGTATATCAAACTTAGCAGTAGCCGCATTCTCCGACTTAGAACCGATGTATACCTTCACTGTGTAAGTACCACACTCATTCTTAGTAGTAGAGAATGAAACAGCCGCCATACCTGTAGAGTCTGTCACACCAGTTGTTGAATGTGAGAATCCAGTGTTTGATGTAGCCTCGATAGACAAAGTCTTGCCCGACATTGGATTACCGTAAGCGTCAGTCAAAATACCAACCACATCAACTGTATCACCAGCATGGTAAACATCCTTAGCCACGACAGCATCGTAAACATAGTAGTTAGACAATGTACCAGCAAGGTAAAGTGTAATCTCATACTTGCCAGACTTACCTGATCTGATTGTAATCTCTGCATCACTTGTCTGCTTCTTAACATCAGTCGGAGTATAGTAGATTCGTAGATAACCTCCATTTAGTTTATCCCAACCGTTCTCATACTTGGCAGAGAAATCAGCAGCGTCTTTTCCTGTTATCTCATAAGTGATTGAGTCTGTCAACTCAAATCCTTTGACATAACGAGTCAATGAAGAAGTCTCGTTCAATTTAGAACCAAACACACAGTTGATATTTCCATTAACCTCAAGGCTTACTGGAATATCAATTCTAAAGCTGTCGACGTCGGAGCAGATAGTGTCACACGCGATAGCCGCCTTCACCATATACTTATATGTAGTATGGTTGTCCAAACCAGACAGATTCTTGACGTGATCCTTAACGTAAGAAGCCATTGGCACCGTCGGCATATTCTGAGATGCCTTCCATACATACAAATCATAATTGTCAACCTCAACTGGAAGTTTCAACAAATTCCACTCGATCGACATATTAGTGTTCTGCTCATTCACCACATAAGCAACCTGTGGACGAGCAAATGTCACTTTCTTCTTAGAGAAGTCTGGATATACAAAATAATTATAGTTGAATACCGTTCCAGCAACACCATCATTATCATAAGGAGTAACCTTCAATGTCAATGTATCGACGTCGATCTTAGATGTGTTGAGCTGCATAGCAGGAATTGTCAAACCAGTACCTGAAGTTTCCTCGAATCCTGTCACATGACCAGCATATTCAATTATCCAATCAATCTTAGAGATTGTAGAGTCGAATGTTGCCTCAAGGGAAGTGCCGTTGTGGCAGATCACCTGACTGTAATCCAACATCTGAACATATTCGCCATCAAACTCAGAAGCACCAAGGTCGATTGCCTTACCATAGATTCTTGCTCCACCATTGATATCTGTCTTAATAGCCATCACACTATCAAGACCCTTGTCGATACAAGAAGAGGTTGCATGTAGACGGTAGTCGCCGCCAGCCGCGTTGATAAAGCAAACATACTTTTGGGATTCATCAGAGCCACTGTTTGAAGTAGCCAACTTGATATTCTTCTCTCCAGTCAAGTCGCCATCAGAAGCACTATACTTAATCTTCATAAAGTCTGAAGCAACAGCCTGAGGACGAAGTTCATCAGTGATCTTATTGCCATAGATGATTGAGTTGGCTATAGTAGTGAACTTTTTAGATGATGAATAAGTATAACTGATTGCACTTCTATTCTTAGTCGTATTATGAGCGACTGTTGAATTAGTGATGAACGAATTGTAATTAGCAATAATAATGCTGTATCCAGAATAACTTGCCACATTGCCATATACATAAGAGTTCTGCAATGTAGAATTCTCAATACATACGACATGATCGTATAATGCTTTATTGTCAAATATCTTACAATTAGATACTTCCGAAGAAGCAACTGCATCAAGAGCACCATAACCTGTCTTATGGCCCGAGATATTCGAGTTAGACATCTTAGTGTTATTGATGTAAACAACTTTGGATCCCTGTGTAGAAGTGTTTCCTGAGAATGAACAGCTATCGACAACACCAGAGTAGATCTCAAGATCCTGAATCAAGTTATCTGTGAACTTACAATTCTTGAATGCCGACTTGTTTGCATAAACACACTCATTACCCTCTCTTGCATTTCTGAAGATACAGTTGCTGAATGTAGTGTTGCTCATTGTCTTGGCATTCACACCAGCACTACTCTTCATATAACCATTCTGGATTGTGAATCCGTCTACCACGATTGCCAACGAATCAGCAAAATCGTAGTTCTGAATGATACATCTTCTCTTATATCTACCGTCGATCACAGTAGTATTAGTTGCAGCGTCTCTCTCATCCAATGATGTCTCTGTTCCCGCAAATCCTCCATAAAGGCTAACACCTGCAGAAAGAGAAATCGCAGACACCAATGATGTGTCGCCATAGTAAGTTCCGGCAGCAACCCAAATCTGATGTGTTCTGCCTGTCGACGACGCAAGAGATATCGCGTCACTGATCTCTCCAAGAGCATCATCCCAATCAGTACCTGAGCCCTCGGATCCAGACTTCACATAAATGACAGTGCCAACCTTAGATCGCTCTGTGTATGGTGACTCGATTGCTCCCATATCAACAGCGTCACTGAAAGTTCTGGCATTGCCCTTCAAATCAAGAGAGTCTGAAACCTCAGTTCCGGCATTGATACAAAGTGATGTAGCAGACAACGAGTAATCACCCTTAGCAGCATTTTCAAACGCAGCTCCAGATTTTCCTCCGTCGATATTACCAACTCCATTTGCACCACCTTCAATCATTGAATAACTGATTGAAGTACCATTTACATATATACTCTCAGAGTTGTTGTTTCGCTTGTTACCAACAATAATTGTATTCGTGATCTGAGTTCCAGAATTACCATAAATTGTTTGGTTTGAAGACTCATTGTCAGCAATTGTACAGTTGATAATCTTAGCGTTATTAGAGATACCAATCAAATTAGATCCACGCGATTTATTATTCGTGATCTGAGTATTTGAGACAGAGCTTGAAGAGACATAGATAATATGACGGTAAGAATTATTTCCATCAATCAAACATCTTTCAACCTTTGAGCCTCCCTCTACAACAAGAGTATGGTAGTTGTTATTACTATTGACATTGTTGACAATCTTACAGTCGGACATTGTACATGACTTAGCCAACTCGATCACGTGGTAATAAACGCATGCGTTTGCCTCAAACAATGTGTTAGTGATTGTTGTAGACTCACATTTGATTGCTCCATCGTTATAGCCATAATTGTTCTTAACCACACAGCTGTCGATCTTACCACTTGTGAAATACAAAGCAGCTGTTCTGTTAGAATAATAGTCGTTCATTCGGCCATTGTAACAGATGATTGAATTTGTAACATTAGCACCACTAGAATAGATAGCCGAACCACTTTCCACTACATGACAGTTCTTCACAATACAGTTGTTCAAAGTGATGTTAGCATTCAAAGAAACACCACCACCATTAGTAGCATAACCGTTCTGAATTGTGAATCCGTCGATAACGACAGCCATCGAATCAGCAAAATTCATATTCGATGTGATTCCACGTCTTACTCCCTTACCGTCAATAACAGTAGGATTGTTAGCGGTATCACGAGCTGCAAGAGATGTCTCGTCACCAGCAAATCCTCCATATAGGCTGATGCCAGGAGCAAGGTTGACTACAGTATTTAGAGTAGTGTCGCCATAGTATGTTCCGGCAGCCACCCAGACCTGATGTGGTTTTCCGTCTGTCGACGCCGCAAAGACAGCCTCCTGTATGTCTCCGAATGCCGATTTCCAACTTGAGCCGTCGCCTTCCGAACCAGACTTGACATATACAATCTCACCACAAGTGAATGATGGAGCCTTTGTATATTCCGACTCGATTGCTCCCATGTCGACTGCTCCACCCTGTTTTCTTGCATTACCAAAGAAATCAAGTGAATCGGAAACCTCCGCACCAGCATTGATACAGAACGATTTCTCCGACAATGAGAAGTCTCCGTTCTCAGGATCTGTAAACGCAGCGTATGTCATCGAACCGTCTATATTGCCTGTGACATAAGATGCCTCCAACATATTGTTGACAATAGTATTTGTACCGGCACGATTCAAGATGAAACTGTTGTTTGCATCCTTCTTGTTGCCTACGACAATTGAGTTCTTCAATGTCGAATTATTTAGATATACGATATTTCCATGCTTTGTCTCATTACGT
>DCIP01000056.1:2715-3911 GCA_002317115.1 Candidatus Scybalocola fimicaballi | reverse complement strand
CAGAATCATTTTGAAAACATCAGGCATTCGGAGAAAAGCAATGGCTGGACTGACAAATCCAAACTTCTTGCACGCGCGCTTGATTATGCGAGTGTGCAGGATTATTCCGCCGCTTACGATGATTTGACTGCCTATGTCCAGATCGACAAGAACGAGCCGTTTGTCTACTTCTTCACAGCTGAGATGCTTGTGAAAAAATGTGAGTCGATGGGCGACGGTGAGGAGAATGTGATGATGAAGAACGCCATCCTTAAGCTGGCTCTCGACAATTATGAGCAGTGTGAACGATTGGCTCCCGACTTCGCATATTGCTATTATAATGAAGCAAATGTGCGAGTTATGCTAAAAGATTACGAAGAAGCTATTGTTAAATATACAAAAGCATTAACTTTGTCGCCGGATTTGGCTGAGGCTTATTTCAATCGTGGTTTGACTTTCATCTACAGAAATAAAAATGATGAGGGTATAGCAGATTTAAGCAAGGCTGGAGAACGAGGAATTTATTCGGCTTACAACGTAATAAAGAGATATTCAGAGAACAAAAAATAAGGTGGTTGCCGGCATCATCATGTATCCCGTAGGGATTTTATGTCGGTAGAATAAGGTAATATTGTGAATAGACAAAGAAAAATCGCGGTTATTGTGAAGGTGGTGTGCACATTGTGTATGCTGCTGTTGTCGTTTCGTCTATTTGCAGATGAATTTAAGCCACAAGGGACAGATTCCACACAATATAATTACAATCCGCTTGTTGTGATTGATTTTCTTGACCAGCAGATGAGTGAGTCCAAGCCGGCTTCTTACGATGGATTCAAATACAATCTGTTGAGACAGTATGTGTCGGAGAAGGCATCCCTTGGCGACGAGATCGCTTACGACTCTCTTTCCAAACGTAGTATGCGATACATCTACGCTAATGCTCATGGTGGAAAATCAAATAATTATTCCGGTCTTGACGATTTGGAGTCGGATCTTGACGGTGAGAAGGAACTCGACAAGTTGCGAATTGAGAACGCTGAGCTTAAACGAGAGGTGGAGCGACTTCAGTATCAGGTCAAGAATAAGGGCGACAGAATGTCGACTGCTGAATTGAAGAAAGCGAACCAGTGGGTGGAGAAATTTGTGGCCAAGACACGCAGGGATGTTGATTCGTTGACTAAGATTCAGTTGAAGTGGGATACTCTGTATGCTTTGCC
>DCIP01000056.1:1485-2543 GCA_002317115.1 Candidatus Scybalocola fimicaballi | reverse complement strand
GATCCGACAATCGTGTCGTATTATGGCTTGAATGAATACAAACCAGAAATGGTCGACTTCTCTGATATGGACGTTCGCTATGTTCAGGTAGAGAACAGTTACAACCATGAGCTAAAACTTGATATGAAGAAGCGATCACATGGTAACGACGCCTGGCATCTGAAAGGAAAGATCGGTGTTGACTTCTGTGGATTCTTGGTATTCAACTGGGCGAGTGGAGGTAAGAACACCATGACATTGTCGAGTGTTCTGTCGTATCAGGCCCTTTATGAAAAGAACCGTTTCAAATGGGACAACAATTTCTCATACAACCTTGGACTATTATTCACTGCGCAGGATGTCGACACGGTGCATCCGTTCCGTGTGAATGAGGACGAGTTGCTTATGAACAGCCGTTGCCTATATAAGATGGAAAACCATAATAGTCTGTATTACGGTTTGATGGATGTGAAGATCAAGACGTGTCTGTTGCCAGGCTACGATTCTTATAATGCCCAGACAAAAGCCACTACGCTTATGGCTCCTGGAGATGTGTTCTGGGGACCAGGAATGTATTTTGAGAGAAAGGATAAGGCGGAACTGTTCGCGTCGCCAATAAGCGGAAGATGGACATGGGTCAGGGGAGACCTTGATCCAAAAGAGTTTGGCTATAAGGAGGATGAGCGTACGATGCAAGCTGCGCCGGGATTCCGTATCGACTCTAACCTGAAATGGCAGTTCTCCAAAGATTTGAAAGTGACGACGGGATTTGAGTCGTTCTTGCCGTATAAGAGCCCGTTCAAGGAGATGATGTTCTTGCAGTGGGATTTGACTGGTAAGTTCAAGATCAACAAGTATGTGTCGATGGGCTTCAACCTAAAGCTCCGTTATGATGGTCACGCCCGTGGCAAGTACCGTGACAAGGCTCAGTGTCAGACAAAACAGACTATCGGATTCGCCTATATGTTCTGACGAAGACGAAGACGAAAACGAAGACGAAAATTCGTAGAGACGTGGCGTACCGCGTCTCTTTTTTTGGTGCGTGCCGCGTCTCTTTACACTTTTAAGGCGGAAAAAGT
>DCIP01000056.1:0-1409 GCA_002317115.1 Candidatus Scybalocola fimicaballi | reverse complement strand
TAAGGCGGAAAGTGCTATTTTTGTGTGCCAAAATCATTTTAAGACATGGAAAGAATAGCATATCAAGAACTTTTGGATTGGGTAAATAGCAAAACAAGAAAACCCTTAATTCTTCGTGGAGCAAGACAGGTTGGAAAAACGTGGATTGCAAAGGATTTCGCTAAAAAACATTTTGACGATAATTGGGTATATGTCAATTTTGAAGAAGATGATTTTTTAAGGAAAGTATTTGAAAATGATTTTAATATAGACCGTATACTGCGTACTATAAGCTTAAGAACTGGTAAGACGATAAATTCTGATACTCTGCTTATTTTTGATGAAATTCAGGAGGCAAAAAGGGGAATCACTTCGCTTAAATATTTTTGTGAAAATGCAAGGTCTCAACCTATAATATCTGCAGGTTCTTTGTTGGGTATTAGTATGCATAATGGAGATTCATTCCCTGTCGGAAAAGTTGACTTTATAGATTTGGAACCATTGTCATTTCGTGAGTTCTTGATGGCATGTGGAAAACAGAGTTGGATTGATCTTCTTGATAATCAAGATTGGGAGTTGGTGAAATCCATCAAGGATAAGTTTGTTGAGATGCTAAAAACTTACTATTATGTAGGAGGAATGCCAGAAGCGGTGCAAACCTATGTTGATAGCAATGATATGGAGAGTGTCAGAAAAGTACAGGTAAATATCTTGAATGCATATAGTTCTGATTTCAGTAAACATGCCCCAGATAGAGAGGTCCCAAGAATAAAGCTTGTTTGGGAATCCATTATAAGTCAGCTTTCAAAGGAAAACAGACGTTTTGTGTTTAATGTGTTGAAGGATGGGGCAAGAGCTAAAGAGTTTGAACTGGCGATAGAATGGTTGGTGGATGCAGGTCTTGTGCGAAAGGTGAATCGCACGAAAAGCGGAGAATTACCGTTGAATGCGTTTGAGGATTTTGGTGCTTTTAAGCTGTTTACTCTTGACATTGGACTCTTGTGTGCACAAGCAAGATTAAATAGTTCGATTCTTGCGGAAGGGGATAATATGTTTTCCACATTTAAGGGAGCACTTACGGAGCAATACGTTTGTCAACAGCTATCTAAAAATGTAGATTTGATGTATTATTGGTCTGCTGATAATTCATCGGGAGAGATTGATTTTTTGGTTCAAAAAAATGGTCGGGTTATTCCTATAGAGGTAAAGGCAGAAGAAAACTTAAAGGCTAAGAGTTTAAGATTTTTTGTGGATAAATATGTTGGATTAAAAGGTCTAAGATTTTCAATGTCAGATTGTCGAGACCAAGAATGGATGACTAATATCCCTCTATATGCATTGGCCAGCAATGTGCTTTAATAGAATATGACTGCAGATTTTTGATGAAAATCCGCAGCAGACATAGCAAAATACTTACTTTTGCAAAATAA
>DCIP01000126.1 GCA_002317115.1 Candidatus Scybalocola fimicaballi | reverse complement strand
TCTCTACTGGTGCTACAAAACCCCAAGAGCAACCGATAATGTATAAATGACGAACAAGAGCCAAATCACAACCGGAATCAAAAGAACTTTTACAGTTAACGATGATTCCTTTAGATCACTCGCAACCACCAATTGATCTAATTCGTATTCACTTAAATCTTTCAAGTCGGGATTTCGTCTTAATTGTTTCGTTTTATAATTCTTCACCAAACATGTGCAAAACACATACAGAAATAAGACTCCTAATTTTAACGATATAACCCTAAAGAATTCAAGCAATCCATAGTTTTGTAATGGAGTTTTCACATCAGCAAGGTAAAAAGACAAAATAAAAACTATAAAGAAAATAGGAGCCATTAATATCATGCACATCTTATATTTCTTTTTAAGTTTCTGAAAATAAGGAGTATATAGAGTTAATTTTTCATTGATAGTATTAATCTCTTCCTCCGTCATTTTACCACTTCTTAACAGGCTTTTGATATAATTATTTCTTACATGATCTTCATATTGCCCGATATCTTTGCCACTCCAACACTCAATCGCTTCAACGATTTTTTTCTCGCTAACATAATAACCTGTCAACCAAATATTATGTTGATCTATTTGATTGTTATCATCCTTAATGAAGATACACAAATAACGTGATTTATTTTCGTTTTTGAGAAATGCAGACTCTATCTTTTCCCATGGGTATACTTTTCCATCAGCATCAATAATGCCTTTGCTACCTATACGTATAGGCTTATCCTTTGGAAAATAACTTTTATAAATATAGCGAACAAAGTAAATGCCGACAATTAGCACGACAACATGAGGCAATATCATATCATTACCTATTGTTCTGCCAGAACAAACGTTATATATTGTTGCCGAGTAAAAAAAACACATGAAAAGATACCCAATACTACCAATAAGATTATATCCTATTTTAGATAATACGTGGCTATCCTCCAAATGTATTTGATATTCTTCAGCTAATGCCAACATGATTTGTGCATTTTTGATTTACCCACGTTTAATTATCTTGCAAGAAATACAAGACCGACAGCTATAGCACACAGCAATACTAATTGCAATATAAAAAAGAACATTTTCATAATATACCAAATTTAATCAATGACAAATAACCATAGAATACAAGCCATATTAACGAAACAATGCACACAATTATAGTATCTGATTTATTTATTTTTAAATTACTAATAATCAGCAGTTGATCCAACTCGTTTTCTGTTAATTTTTTTATTTCTTTATTATTTTTAAATTTTTCCAGTTTATAAGACCATATAAATCGAAGAAATACATTTTCAATGAATAAGCCTCCCATAAAAATGAAAAAGATTTGCAATAATGCCAATAATTTAAAATTGGTGTTGAACAAATAAAGAGAAATTGCCAATACAATAAAAAACATAGGAGATAAATAGGTCCACCACTTACCGAACTCTTTTTTCAACTCAAAGAAATATGGTATATAGAGAGTCATTTTTTCGCTCATTTTACTAATCTCTACATCAGTCAACTTGCCTTCCTTAATTTGACGTTGGATAAACTCATCTCTTAAATAATCTTCATATTCTCCAATATCTCGGACACTAAAGTGCTCAATTGCATCAATAACTTCTCTCTCGCAAACGTAATACTTATCCAAAGGGATGACCTTATAATCCTCTTTATTAATCGATTCTTTATTATAAATCAACAATTTCCATGCTTTTGCTTCATATTTAAGATACGTATGTTCAATTTCATCCCATGGATACAAATTCCCGTCCTGATCCACAATTCCATCAACGGTTATGCGTATAGGTTTGTCTTTATCAGGAAAATAGGATTTGTAAATAGCTATTATTGACAAAATTATAAGGCAAATAAAGAAACCAAACCACATAACAGCCGCACCATCCTGCTGGTCATGGTAACATTTTATGTATATTGCTCCCATTATTGAACCAACCAACATAATGCTACCAAGAATATTATTCCGTATTCTTCCCTTTTTAGCAAAGTTATCCAAATGTATCTGATATTCACCTTCTAATTCCAACATAGCATTATGTTTTGATCCTTTTTATCGGAGATTTTATCTCATAAAATGTCTGAACCAAATCTCCGGCACTTCTCGTTTTGCCATAGCTTCGTAATCCGACTCTTTACATGAGACTATTCGACTGGTGTCACGACCAGGTATCTCCACCCACCATCTTCCATTCAACGGATTATTGTAGAATTTAACCTCGGTATTGGTGCGTGTATCGAAAAGTATGGATTTACGATAGTTCCTGATATCGTTTGTCGGATAATCGTTGTAACGGTGATCTATTCCATGCAGATAATGCCAAACTATCTGAGCAGAAAGGGCAAGTGACGTCTCATTTTGGGCGTATACATCGGAGATATAGAACACAGACGATCTGTCGCTCAAACCGGCAAGTTTTGCTAAATGGCACGCCTCCTCGCCATATAGTCCATTTGGCATGGCGACGCAAGAGGGCATATCTGAGTTGCGAACTACACGGGCTGAAATAGAGAAGAAATCATTGTCGCGAAGCAACGGCTCAATATTTTGCACATTGTCCTGCACCATAGCCAAACGTGTGAAGCAAATTTTCTGGTCGTCGGCTCTGGCGATTCTATCATCTGAACAGAGATACGTCTGGTAGCCCAACACATCTATACAATCAACCTGCTTTATCTTTTCAATCTCGTCGAAATTCGAGAGTAATCCCCCACTCGTCTCAATTTCATTCATTCCGCTTAATGTAAGCAGTGAATCAATCTTGACCATGTTGATTTTCCCGATGGATTGGCTCATTCCTTTCACAATAGGTAAATTGCAGGAATCTCCGCCACCAATGATCACCACTTTCTTTCCTGCCTCTACAAGTATTGAAACGACGTCGGCAATCGGAGTAGCAGGTGACTGACCATTTTGGACATTGATATTACCAAAATCAACAATCTTTACATTGTGGAAATCTCCACACAAACGATAGAGGTACTTTCTCACAGCATCTGGAGCATCAGCTGTAGAGGGATTATATTTCTGTGAGCCCCAAGCCGAAGGGATTCCTATGATGGCGACGTCAAAATCATCGGTGGAATCGCTAGAATGAGAAGAAATAAACGACGAAAGATCACTTGCGTCGTCTATATAATGAAGAGGAAGATCTTCAACCTCTGGTTTTCTAAAATAACCTTTTATATCCTCCATTTCCTTACTTCATTACAGTGTAGAAAATTCGAGGAACAGGCGATTCGAATGAAATAATCTTACCATTCATCGGGTTTTTGATTGCCAAGTATGTAGCGTGAAGGCAAAGACGCTTGACACTTGTTATAGGTGCTCCATACTTCACGTCGCCGACAATAGGATGGCCAATCGACTGCATGTGGACACGGATCTGATTCTTTCTACCTGTAGGAATCTCACACTTCAAAAGTGTACGTCCGTTTCCTCGCTGAATCACCTTATATTTAGTGACAGCGTACATTCCTCCATTATCATAATTGCAAGAGTGTACGATGAATGTCTTAGGATCTTCCTTTAGCCAGCTCTCCACTGTATCCTCTTCCTTCTCAACATTTCCTTCCACCAAAGCGTAGTACACTTTTCTATGGTCGGCGTCGTGCCAGTGAGCCTTTACTGCCTGCTGCACCTCTGGAGTCTTAGTGAACATAAGCACACCGCTTGTGTCACGGTCGATTCTATGAACAGTATATAGTGCATTCTGACGGTTCTGCTTCTTAACGTAGCCAACCATCACCTTCAATACTGTATCCTCAGCAGCATGGTTGGGTGCTGGCACTGAAAGGATTCCCTCCTTCTTGTCTACAACAAGGAAAGCATCATCTTCGTATATGATAGAGATTTTTGGATGAGCAAAAGTATTCTTCTTTCCAGTGAAGCTGACACTTACTTTCTGGTTCTTCTTCAACTCATAATCGTAACGCGTCTCAACTGCACCGTCGACTGATACCAATCTCTTAGCCAAAAGGCCTTTAATATTATTGCGGCTTGAACCAATCTTCTGCTGCAAAAAGTCAAACAATTTCGCAGGTTCTGCAACTGTGAATTCAGTCGAACGCTCACGAATAAAGTTTTTTCTACTATTCGGTTTTATCATTGTAAAATAAGTTTTATCAAATTAATCAAATAATGTAAGTTGGGCACCCTCACGTTTTCTTCCAAGATGACTGTATGCCAACTCTGTCGCCTCTCTACCACGTGGAGTACGCTTCAAGAATCCCTCTTTGATTAGGAATGGTTCGTACACCTCCTCGACGGTGCCGGCGTCCTCTCCGATAGCTGTGGCGATAGTGGAAAGTCCGACAGGTCCACCCTTAAATTTGTCGATCAATACGGCTAAAATCTTAGTATCTGTCTCGTCCAAACCATACTGATCTATATTCAAAGCCTTCAATGCCTCACTTGCGATTTTAGTGTTGATAGTGCCGTTGCCCTTCACCTGAGCAAAGTCGCGCACACGTCGCAAAATAGCATTAGCGATACGAGGGGTTCCACGGCTTCGGCTTGCTATCTCACCAGCAGCTTCAACATCACAAGGAGTATAAAGTTTCGACGCTGAACGGCAAATAATCTTGGTCAAGACATCCTTGTCGTAGTATTCCAAATGGCAGTTGATTCCAAAACGAGCTCTCAACGGACTTGTTAGCAATCCGCTACGTGTTGTGGCTCCGACGAGAGTAAATGGATTCAACGGTATTTGTAAAGCTCTTGCATTCGGTCCTTTGTCAATCATAAGATCAATACGGAAGTCTTCCATAGCGGAATACAAGAACTCCTCAATCACTGGCTTCAAACGATGGATTTCATCGATGAAAAGGACCTGATTTGGCTCCAAACCAGTCAAAAGTCCAGCCAAATCAAGTGGTTTGTCGAGCACCGGAGCCGAGATAAGTTTGAACCCTACTCCAAGCTCATTAGCAAGGATGTTGGCAAGAGTCGTCTTACCCAATCCTGGAGGGCCATAAAGCAAGGTGTGGTCGAGAGGTTCACCACGCATTTTAGCCGCAGCCACAAACACCTTCAGATTCTCAAGGATTTTCTGCTGACCAGTAAAATCGTCGAAAGAAAGGGGGCGTAGCGCTATTTCGTAGTCCTGCTCTCGCTCTTCTGCCGCATTGTGTATGTCAAGTTCTTCGATATCTTCCATACTTAAATAGACGGTACAATTTTCCTTAAAATCTCAACTACCTTATTGGCGTTCTTTCCCTTGCCAGCAATAGTCTGGATTCTCGACTTCACATACTCGAATCTCCATTTGTATCTCATCATGAAATTGAATGAAATAGGAAGAGAAAGCAACCAGCATACAGTAAACACCACAAACATCATTGTATCCGTAAAATACTGAGGAATATTGACAGCATACAATATTATATATAGCAGATAAATGAATGGTAGAATCAAATATACAAATCCAAGAAGCAAACTTGCCTCAAAACCTGTCTTGTGGGCCAATTTGTATGCCACTCCCTTAAACAACAAGTAAGGGAATCCATTGAAAAGGAATGCGTAAAGAGCAAGTGGAGATGTACCGATCAAATATAGAATTGAAGTGATCAACTTGGCATCAACCTTATGAGGCTCCTCAAAAGCACGCGCATATAGCTCAACCTTGTCGCTATCGCCTAACCAATCCTCCACAGCCTTCTTAAGCTCTGGCATTAGTGGATTTTCATTGTTTACTGCCTCGTCAAGCTGAGTAGAGATTCTCTGACGCACCTCAAGACGGTTAGTCTCGTTATCGTCCCAGTCTTTCGACTCAAGCATCTCTTGTGCGTAAGCGTAAGATGAAGCGTAGATAGTGTCGTAATAATCTTTAGAGACAATGTGATGCATCAACGGCTTCATACGGTTGTATAGCTCGTCTTTGATTCTATTCTGAGTCACAGCCTCATTGGCAAGGAAATCCTCATAATAATCTGCGATACGGATTGGCTTGCCAAAGTTGAGCACCAAATGATAACCGCTATGATCGTAGTGTCCGTAGTCGATTCCAGTAGGAACGATAAGTACTGACTCACCTTCTGGTTTTTGTTTTTGAGCAGCAAAGGCAATACGGAACATACCTTTCACCAATGGACGTAGACGGCGGAACTCATCCTGTCCACCTTCTGGCATCAAGCAGAAATATTGGTTGTGAGCAAGCACCTTAACAGCCTCTTCAAAACTCTCCTCATTCTTTTTCAAATTGCTGAAACCGTCTCGCATACGGTAGGCAGGCATGATCTTAATGAAATTCAATCCCTTTGCCACCAACGGATTCTTAAAGATTGCTGCCTTGGCCAAAAACATAATAGGAGAAGGCGACGCCCATAGCAAAGCCATAGCGTCAATAAACGCATTCTGATGGTTAGGTGCGAAGATCACTGACGCATTTAGAGGAATGACCTTATCGTTGTTCACCTCTGTAGATGAAAACCATCTGCTGTATATTGTGTTACTGTAGACTCTCAACAATTTGTAGAAAAAGGGAGTCTTATACATTTCTGCCATAATCTCTTATTCAATTAAGATATTTCTTTATCCGCAGGCGACGAGAACTGCTCCGGATAAAGTATGATAAAACTATTGTCTGCAAAGTATTTACCCAACTGCTGCGGAAGCTTCTCAAACGCAGGCAGGTAGGAGTCATTGTTCTTTCTAGACGATACGATCACCAAAAGGTCGTCCGTCTGCAACTCACGAGTGAGAATCAAGAATTCATCCCAGTCGTCGAGAACCTCATATTGTGTAGGCACTCCAAACTTATTTCTGCTTGCGAGTTCCTTTATTTGAGCAAGAGTATCTTTAGAAGCAAAGAATTTGGCTGTTGCTCCAATCTGCTTGCACATATTCTTTACTCTATCATACCACTTCACGAATCCGATTTCAAACTCTGCTTTCGGAGGAACCGCCACAACCACCCTACGTATAGTATTCAATGGTTGCACTGCCTTGATGACCATCACCATCTGATTGGTCAGTTGAAGCAATGTCTCCGTCTTCTCTCCGAAGAATGAATCCGTAAAGGTGTTCTTATAGTGAAGACCAAGTACGATATCCGTAATATTATTCTCTTTGATTGTATGGATGATACCCATCGCGACATTGGCGTCGTATCTGGAGATCATCTTCACGGAATTATCTGTAGCCGACGCGATTCTTGCCGCTCTCTCAAGCAGTTTGCGGCCATGATCCATTCCGTTGTTTGGAGCATCGTTGGCAACGTGAAGAGCGTAAAGAGGTTCTTTCGACTTTTTCGCCTTCAAGATGACAGCAAGCTCCATCAGTCTTGCCAAATTATCAGGATGGTAAAGAGGCACCAGGATTCTGTCGGCCTGTTGTGCCTTCACAATCTTCTCATCAATAGTCTCCGACTCTGTAGAGATCTTCTTTGACATTCGCTCAGTCACAGTCGACGATACAACGCAAGTGACAAGGATCATGATGACGGTACCATTAAGGATATCGCTACTGAAGATTCTGATTAGCGAACCGTCGTCAGCATACTTAATAATAGTATCATAACCGATCTTTACGGCTGCCAACGTGGCTGCTGCCTGGGCTGTACTTAATCCAAAGATTAGATTACCCTCCACCTTTTTCAAGTTGAAAGTACGTTGTGTGATCACCGCTGCCAAATACTTTGACAAATTTGATATCACACACATCACCACCGCAACTATCAAGGTGTTAGGTCCGGCAAAGACTGCTCGCACATCTATTAGCATTCCCACTCCAATAAGGAAAAAAGGAATAAAGATGGCGTTTCCCACAAACTCCAGACGATTCATCAAAGGTGAGATTCGTGGAATAAGTGAGCTGATCGCTATACCTACCAAGAAAGCACCGATAATAGCCTCAAGTCCGGCAAGCTGAGCAATGTAGCCCCCCAAGAAAACAAGAGCCAACACAAAGATGTATTGACCTACGCTATCGCTTACTCGTTTGAAGAACAAACTAGCAAGACGAGGGAAAATGAATCCAATAATAAACAGGAATATGCAGATAGCGATTCCCATACGCACCCAGAAGAAACTGTTTATCTGGCCTTTCGCCATACCTACGATCACCGCCAACACCAACAAAGACAATGTGGTGGCAATCATGGTTCCTCCAATGGTAATGCTGATACTACGGTTCTTGTTGACACCGTATTTGCTGACTATCGGATAAGATATCAGCGTATGCGACGCGTACATACTGGCAAGCAAAAGTGACGCCACCAACAAATAATATTGCGACGTCATCTCAGATGCACTGACGACATTGGCGTCGTGCGGCAATTCATGATGAGGAAGGTATTGAAGCAAGAAATAACTGCTCAATGTTCCGAGCAACATCGGCAAGACAAATGTTATGCCTCCAAAAAAAACTCCAGCCTTACGGTTTTTCTTAAAGTCAGTCACATCCATCTCTATACCTGCCAAGAACATGATATACACCATTCCGACGGTGCCATACAGTTCAAAACTGGCATCTCGAGTCAACACTCCTATCCCATGCTCACCCAAGATCAATCCTGCCAAAATCATCACAATGATATTCGGCAGTTTTAGTTTCTCCGATACAAACGGAGCAAGCAAAATCACGAAAAGTACGAGCGAAAATATGAGTACCGGGTTGGTTACCGGCAAACTCATACCTATGTTACTGAATATTGCATTCATCGCTCTACCTTCCTAATTATTATTTCTTTGGGCTATATCCGTAAACAGTAATATTCGTTACAGCAAAACCCAATTTTCTTCCATCATGGTTCTCTGGATTGTACTTGCCTGGTTTTGCGGCATTTTTGAATATGAAAACCAAACGCGCAGAACCGTCGGCTCCAAGATTCTCCTTTGGAACATTCACATACACTGTTGAATGTCCGTTAACAGCGTAATGAGACAAGCGGTCTCCATTTACCTCTACGTCAAACTCAAATGGCTCAGAGTCTGGACAGATCACTCTATCAATACATAATTTAGCTGTGATCTCAGCCATAGGAGCTGCCATCAAATCTACAATAGCAGTATCTCCGTCTGACCAACGTCCAAAGCTCTCACATCCGGAAAAACCAGAAACTTCACATCCAGGATCTTCGTTACGCAAATCATAGTAGGCATACAAATGATTTACACCAGAATCACTCTTTGTCGCTTCCGCAGCTGGAGATTTATCTTCTTTTGAGGAACAGCAGCACAAAGTCATTGCCATTCCAAATATATACAAGAAACGTTTCATCTATTTATATTTACAAATTAATCCTCATCCTCTCCATCTTCTACTTCATCCATAGAGTATCCGTAAAGAGTGATGTCAGCAACCGCAAATCCTAATAGACGAGAATCATAGATTTTAGGATTAATATCTATTGGTCTTACAGGATTCTTGATCTTGAAACTCAATGTCAGATTATCATTGTCGCCAACCTTTTCTGCTGGGATATTGACGTAGATATTTCCTGCAAAAGACTCTCCTGAACAAATATATGCTCCGTTCGCATATACATTATACTTGACTGGTTCTCCTGATGGACAAGTCATAGTAACATTGAGTTTGGCAGTCAACTCTGAATTAGGCACAATCTTATCAAATACAACCATACAAGAATCCTCACTCGACCATCTTCCAAAGTCCTCAATCTGAGAGAAACCTGTAATTGTGCACTGTGGATCCTCTTCCTTAAAATCATAATATGATGTAGTTGTTGTCACATTTCCCAATCCACCAACAAAACCAGTTGAGGTCATGAGATTTCCATCAACAACAACTGAATCAGAACCACAGCCACATAGCATAGCTGCCATTCCCAATGCATAGAAAAAAGTCTTTTTCATTTTATTTTAGTCATTTTTTATTTCTTCATTTCTTTTGCCCAACTATCCTTCAAGCCGACGGTACGGTTGAATACCAAGTGGTCTGCTGACGATGTCTTGTCCACAGTGAAGTAGCCCACACGCTGGAACTGCAAGTAGTCAAGTGGCTTGCACTCTGCCAAATACTTCTCAACATAGCAGTTAGTCAACACCTTCAACGAGTCTGGATTAAGGATCTCACGCATTGCGTCGATAGCCTCACACTGCTTCTCCTCCTTGATGCGTGCCAACTCGTCGCGCGGATTCTCCACCTTCCATAGTCTATCGTATAGACGAACCTCTGCTTTAAGTGCGTGTGCGCAGCTTACCCAGTGGATTGTCTTACCCTTGATCTTCATGTTGCAGTTTGCCTCTCCTGTCTTTGTCTCAGGAATGAACTCAGCATGAACCTCAACGATATTTCCGTTGGCATCCTTCACGCAGCACTCTGCTGGATTCTCACTACATTTGATAATGTAGGCGTTCTTTAGACGGACCTCCTTGCCTGGGCCAAGACGGAAGAACTTAGCTGGAGCGTCCTCCATGAAATCGTCACGCTCAATCCACAACTCACGGCTGAACTCAACCTTGTGTGTAGCTGAATTCTCGTCCTCTGGATTGTTGATAGCGTCAAGCTCCTCAACCTTTCCCTCTGGATAGTTTGTGATGACCAACTTGATTGGATCAAGCACTGCAGCCACACGTGTAGCTCGCTTATTCAAATCATCACGCACTGCACTCTCGAGCAATGAGAACTCATTAAGCGCGTCGTAAGTAGTGTAACCAATCTTATTGATGAAATTGTGAATACTCTCTGGTGAATATCCACGTCTTCTGAATCCACAGATAGTAGGCATACGAGGGTCGTCCCAATCCTCTACCACATGCTCCTTCACCAATGTCAAAAGATTACGCTTCGACATTAGAGTGTAGTTAAGGTTAAGTTTGTTGAACTCATACTGGCGAGGACGGTTGTCGTCAAGATCCTTACCCTCCTTCACCCAGTCGACGAACAAATCGTATAGTGGACGGTGAGGCACAAACTCAAGTGTACACAATGAGTGAGTCACACCCTCAAAATAGTCGCTCTGACCGTGTGCGAAATCATACATAGGATATACCTTCCACTTCCAACCAGTACGGTGGTGCGGATGAGTAGTGATGATACGATAGATGATAGGATCACGGAAATGCATGTTGGAGCTTGCCATGTCGATCTTAGCGCGAAGCACCATCTTACCATCCTCGATCTTTCCGTCTGTCATCTCCTGGAAAAGACGTAGATTCTCCTCGATAGGACGGTCGCGGTAAGGACTCGCTGTACCAGCTACCGTTGGTGTACCCTTCTGAGCTGCGATCTCCTCTGGAGTCTGCTCGTCGACGTAAGCCTTACCCTCCTTGATAAGAGTCACTGCAAGATCCCAAAGCTGCTGGAAATAGTCGGACGCATAGTAGATGTTGCCCCACTCGAAGCCCAACCACTTGATATCCTCCTTGATTGCCTCAACATACTCGTTATCCTCCTTCACAGGGTTTGTATCGTCGAAACGAAGATTACATACGCCATTATATTTCTTAGCGATACCGAAATCCATGCAAATAGCCTTTGCATGACCTATATGGAGATAGCCGTTTGGTTCAGGCGGGAAACGAGTCTGAACTTTTCCACCGTTTTTGCCATTTGCCAAATCATCCACCACCTTCTGCTCAATGAAATTAAGCACCTCTTTGGCTTCGTTTTTTTCTATCTCTTGGTTCTCTGCCATAACCGTTAAATTTATTCTACATCTATAATTAGCCTATTTTGTGCAAAAATAGTTTTATTTTCTCAAAAAATCTATATTTTTTTCGCGAAATGTAGAGACGTACAGACGGGCATGTCGTAGTGTAGATTATATGTCGGAATTTTGATTGCAAGAGTTGGGAGATTATCTAAAAAAATTTATCTTTGCAAAATAAGCGTGTTGTATTATGGCACGTGGAGACGCACAAACATGCGTATAAAAACATAAATTATTGAAGGACAATGAATCCACAGGTAAGTATCATAATGGGCAGCACATCAGACCTGCCAATCATGGAGAAGGCCGCTAAGATTCTCGACGAGTTTGAGATTCCGTTCGAGATCAACGCTCTTTCCGCACACCGTACTCCATCTGAAGTCGAGAGTTTCGCCACTAACGCAGAAGGACGTGGCATCAAGGTGATTATCGCAGCTGCAGGTATGGCAGCAGCTTTGCCAGGTGTGATCGCAGCTCAAACATCGGTTCCAGTGATCGGTGTTCCTATCGCGTCGACACTAGAGGGCATGGATGCACTTCTTTCAATCGTGCAGATGCCTCCTGGAATTCCAGTTGCTACTGTCGGCATCAACGGTGCCATGAACGCAGGTATCCTTGCGGCACAGATAATCGCTCTAAGCGACAAGGCTGTGGCTGAGAAGGTCAAGGCTCACAAGGCAGGTTTGAAGAATAAGATTGTAAAGGCTAACGAGGAGTTGGCTAAGGTTCAGTTCAAATTTAAAACAAACTAAAAAATGATAAAGAAAATGATTATCGCCATGCTTGCTATATGCGCATCGGCGATGGTGTTTACCAGCTGTGGTGACGACGATGACGATGACAACCCATCAAGCAATAATCAGTCCGGAAAGACAACATGGGCGAAAATCGTGAATGAGCACTCTTGGTTGTCAATATTTCCTGAATATCCAGGATACATTGACAATGATATGTATCAAAGCCATAGTGTCATGGAATCTGAGACTATCACTGTTACTGGCAGAAATCAGAGTGAGCTTGACTCTTACTTTTCAAACATCTCAAAATTGAAAGGATTTGAGAAAAGTTGGGGTGAATCTGAGTATTTCTATGAATATGAGGATGACAAGAATGACGTCACATACATCGTACAAGGCATGTACATGGAAGCTATGGGAGTCAAGACATCTCAAATCACATTCTCAATAATTAAAGAATAAATCTAAATTTGATTTTAAAAAATTCAGATATGGCAATTCTAGATAGCATTATTGCTCGCGCTAAGCAGAACAAGCAGCGCATCGTTCTTCCTGAAGGAACAGAGGAACGTACAATCAAGGCCGCTGACCAGATTTTGGCAGAGGGTATCGCAGACATCATCTTGCTAGGCAACCCAAGCGAGATCAACAAGTTGGCTTCTGAGTTCGGACTAAAGAATATCTCAAAGGCTACTATCATCGACCCAGAGAACAATCCAAACAGCCAGAAATATATCGACCTATTGCTTCAGCTTCGTCAGCGCAAGGGTTTACAGCCTGAGCAGGCAGTTGAGCTTGTAAAGGATCCTCTATACTTGGCTTGTTTGTTAGTTAAGGCTGGCGACGCGGATGGTGAGGTTGCTGGTGCAAAGAACTACACTGGTAACGTGCTTCGTCCTGCATTCCAGATTATCAAGACTCGTCAGGGTGCTAAGTGTGTGAGCGGTGCATTCCTTATGATCTTCAAGGATAAGACATACGGTCACGACGGCATGTTGCTATTCGCCGACTGTGCAGCCACTCCAGTGCCAACAGCTGAGGAGCTTGGTAGCATCGCTGTTGTCAGCGCAGGTACAGCTAAGTCTATCTTCGGTTTCGACGAGCCTAAGGTTGCTATCATGAGCTTCTCTACTAAGGGTTCAGCAAAGCATGAGACAGTAGACAAGGTTATCGAGGCTGGTAAGTTCGCTAAGGAGTACGCTCCAGACTTGAAGATCGACGCTGAGCTTCAGGCAGACGCAGCTCTTGTGCCAAGCGTAGCTAAGAGCAAGGCTCCAGGCAGCGACGTCGCAGGTCAGGCTAACGTATTGGTATTCCCTTCTCTTGAGGCAGGAAATATCGGTTACAAGCTTGTTCAGCGTCTTGCAGGTGCAGAGGCTCTTGGCCCAATCCTTCAGGGTCTTGCAGCTCCAGTGAACGACCTTTCACGCGGTTGCTCAGTAGAGGACGTTGTTAAGATGATTGCAATTACAGCAAACCAGGCTATTGCTGCAAAACAATAATAATCTAATGTTGTAGACGCAACCTGCGTCTACAACATTTCATAATTTATATTACATGAAAATTTTAGTACTAAACTGCGGTAGTTCGTCAATTAAGTACAAATTGATCGACATGCCAAAGAACGACACACTTGCGTCGGGAGGAGTTGAAAAAATCGGCTTGAAAGATTCATTCTTGAAGTATAAGACTCCATCGGGTGAGAAAAAACAAATTGATTGCGAAATTCCAGAGCACACAGCTGGTATTGAATTGATTCTTAAGGTTCTTCAGTCTAAGGAAGACGGTGCTATCAAGAATCTATCAGAGATCGAGGCTGTAGGTCATCGCGTCGTACATGGAGGCGAGAAATTCAACAAATCTGTACTAATCACAAAGGAGGTTATCGATAATATCAAGGCGTGTGCTCCACTTGCACCGCTTCACAACCCTGCCAACCTAAAGGGTATCGAGGCTGTCACAGCAGAGCTACCTAACGTTCCTCAGGTTGCAGTGTTCGATACTGCATTCCACCAGACTATGCCAGCGGCTGCTTATATGTATGCTCTTCCTTACGAGTATTACAAGAACGACGGTGTCCGCAGATATGGTTTCCACGGAACAAGCCACAGATATGTATCTGCTCGCACATTGGAGATCCTTGGCATGAAGCCAGAGGGTACAAAGATGATCACTTGCCACATCGGTAACGGTGGTTCTATCTCAGCTATCAAGGACGGTAAGAGCGTAGACACATCAATGGGATTGACTCCGCTTGAAGGTCTTGTAATGGGTACACGTTGTGGAGATATCGACACAGGTGCTATCACTTACTTGATGGAGCGTAACAAGCTTGATATTCCAGCAATCACAAACATTCTTAACAAGGAGAGTGGTTTGAAGGGTGTATCTGGTATTTCTCAGGATATGCGCGACGTCGAGGCAGGAATCCAGAATGGCAACGAGCGTGCGACACTTGCAAGAGACATGTTCGTTTACCGTGTTCGCAAGTTCATCGGTTCATACACAGCTGTTCTTGGTGGTCTTGACATCTTGGTGTTCACAGGAGGTATCGGTGAGAACCAGGCTACAATCCGTGAGCTATGCTGCAAGGACTTCGGTTATCTTGGAGTAGAGATAGACGCTGCCGCAAACAAGGCTGCAGGTGGTGTGGAAAAGGTAATTTCAACTCCATCATCAAAGGTTAAGGTTCTTGTAGTGCCTACAGACGAGGAGTACATGATTGCAAAAGATACTCTTGAGCTTGTAAAATAATCTAAGGGATTCCTAAAAATACATAGAGACGGTGTGTACACCGTCTCTTTTTTTATTCCACGAAGTCATTTGCCTTTAAACAATCTTTTCAAGCGATTCCATAGGCTATTTTCCCTCTTTTTGCGTTCCAGATATTCTCTGTAAATACGATCTTTACGTTCTTTTGCCTCTTCGGCAGTTTCACATTTCAATTCTGCAGACTCCTGAATTGTCTTGAACTTACTCCAAAAAGCATGGTTGGCATACGTGCTCTTTGCTCCTTCCGGAACAATAAGAATACAATCTTTTCCAAGATGATCTGCCTTACTCAAAATCGGAGGCTTTCTACTGTCGACTTTAACTATGGTAGTGCAATTCTCGCCATCTATTTCCTGAACGGATTCCACCCATGACGGAATAAACCAAGACCCCTTTACAACACCTTCAATTGCTGTTATCGATTCTGAAACAGGTTGTCCATCATTGTATACTACAGCTTTGATCATCACATTTCTTGTCGTACCCAACAACATGCCGCTGACAAGTGCACAATTATCCGGAACCGTGATGTTGGAGCAATTGTCCATGCTGTCAATTGACGTTAACGTGTCAGGCAGCTTGATGTCGTTGCAAGACCTTAAAACTCCAAGCTTAGTGATTGATTTCGGTATTGTGATATCGCTGCAATTAACCAAGTCGCCAACAGAAGTAACCTTCATCGGAATAGAAATACCGCTGACGCCATTGATTTCACCTATCTGAGTCAACGATTCCGGCAGATTGACATTTGTACAGCCGATAAAATCTCCGACTGTAGTGAGCTGCTTACCCGATATAGCTATATTGCTACATCTGTCAAGTTTTTCTATAGATACGACAGATTTCGGAATTGCATAATTATCGCATGAATACAACTTACCGATCTTAGTTAGAGTAGCAGGTAGAGTGATGTTACTGCAAATGCTTAGATTTCCAATTGTAGTCACTGAATCGGGAATAGTTATGTTGGTACAACGATTCATCTCTTTGATTGTAGTCACTGAATCCGGAATTACAATATCAGCAGCATCATAAAAGGACATTGTTGGTCGCCACTTGATTTCGTCTACGGAATTGAATTCTTTGCCCCAAATGGGAGAATCATCGTAGCTATACTTTGCCATAATAAAAATAAATTAAGTCATTAAATTGTTTAGAACATTTACTACAAATGTAGCAAAAAAAGACGAACATTTTTGATTCATCCAGATATCTTTTCGCGCAAAAACAATGATAGTTCCAATCATGTGTCTTTTATGGTTAAAGACTCTGCTCATAATACCACGTATCATGGCCAGCACCTATCTTCGCCACTCTCTCCAGCAGCTCAGCATAACCATCCTCGGTCAACGTGAGATTCTTCAACAACGGTATCAGCCCTTTCCCGTCGTCGCCTTCATAAAAGAATAGGGAGTTGCTGATTCTTGCTCTTTGGCTTGCTCGTGGCTCACGGCTAAAACCGTCTCTGTGGCACTTCTTTCCTGTCTGGCTAATCTCCGTATCCAAACATTCAAAAACGGTGTCTATTTCCACGTCTACGGCATCAAAAATCGCCACTACCTCTTCTTCTGGGATGGAAAACATCTTCTCATAGCGAAAACTTGTCTTTGCCCCACGTCTACCTATCTCTTTGGCAAACATACGTGGATGAAGCGAATCCTTGGGATTAGCCAAAACAGCAAAAAAGAGATTCTGCAGGATCGCGTTATAATATGAGCAATCCATCACATCGTAGGGCTTGAAATTCTTGAGGATCTTCTCTATGAAATCTACGTCGAAGATTTCAGTCGGCACTTTGCCTTGCTGCATAAGCTGCCTTACCTTGACCATCCTGACAAACAACAACCTCACAAGGAAAATCATCTCTTTCCTCTCTACGTGGTCTTTCTCCTGTACTGTCGGCACTGTATAGCGCGAATCGACTAAACTTGGGAACTGGAACACTACCCTTTCCCTCTCAATTGCGGCAAGGATATTTTCGAATCCTGCCATTGTTTCATTAATCATATATTTATTTTTGTACTTAGAATCCAAAGATATTTTTGATTTGTTAGTGGAGGCAATGTCTCCACTAACAAATCAATCTTTATTTCTTACGTCCGGTAATTCTATCGATCAACTCCTGCTGTTCTCTCTTCTTTCTCTCCTCCTCTGTCTCTTCGTGTGGAGCCTTTGCTGCTGGAGTTTCCTCTATTGGAGCCACCTCTTCTTGTTTCTTTTTCTTTGAACGTTTATTCTCCTTTGGCTGCTCAGCTGGTGCCTCTTCCTCTACTTTCGGAGCCTCTTGAACCGGCTGTGCCTTTGGAGCACGTCCTGTGATTCTGTTGATCAACTCTTGCTGCTCTCTTGCCTTTCTCTCCTCTTCTGTCTCTGCACGAGGAGCGGCTGGTGTTGGAGCTGGAGCTGGTGTTTCTTCAACTGCTTTTTCTTTCTTCTTCTTTGGTTTCTCCTTTGGTTCTTCTGCCACAGGAGTTGGAGCTGGAGTTTCCTCCACTACCTCTTTCTTCTTAGATCGCTTATTTTCCTTTGGCTCTTCTGCCACAGGAGTTGGAGCAGGAGTCTCCTCCACTACTTCTTTCTTCTTAGATCGTTTATTCTCCTTTGGCTCAGGAGCCGGTTCAGCTGGTTTTGTTGGAGCAGTTTCGGCTTGCTGTGCCTTTGGTGCACGACCCGTGATTCTGCTGATCAACTCTTGCTGCTCACGTGCTTTTCTCGCCTCCTCTGTCTCCGCACGTGGAGCGGCAGCAACAGGAGTCGGAGCAGGTTCCGGAGTCTCTTCGACAGTCTCCTCTTTCTTCTTTCTTGAACGTTTGTTCTCCTTTGGTTCCTCAGATATAGCATCGTCTACCTGTACTGGAGCAGACTCCTCGACATCCTCGTTCTTCTTCTTTCTTGAACGTTTGCTCTCTTTTGGTTCCTCAGAAACCTCCTCATCTACCTGAGCAGGAGCATCCTCAGTTACCGCCTCCTTCTTTCTTCTTGAGCGTTTTTTCTCCTTTGGTTCATCCTCTGTGATCTCAGGATCAGCAGTACCAGCTTCCATCTCAGACTCTTCCTCAGGCTGAGGTTTAGATTTACGTCCAGTGATACGATCGATCAAAGCCTGACGCTCTGCCTCCTCCTGTCGACGTTGGATTTCTTCCTCTGTCAACACTTCTTCAATAGGAGCGGCCTCTTCCTCATCCTCAACATTCGATTTCTTCTTCTTCGAACGCTTCTTTTCCTTGCCATCAGACTCTTCTTCACCAGTAGAAGACTCATCATCTTCTGCAACCTCCTCACTCTTCTTCTTGAAGAATCTTCTCTTAGATTTTGTCTCCGTCTGCTCTTCGTCTTCAGACTCAGATCCTTCCATTTCATCCCACTCCTTGTTGCTCTTTGCGATCTTTTCAAGCAAAGCCTGACGGGCTGCCTTTTTCTGCAAACTATCAAGCACGACGGATGAAGCCTCAGCCGCAGTACGCAGCTTAGCCAAGGAATCGCTCATTCTTGCCATATCCGGATCCGCCAAAGAATCCTCTTGAGCCATCAACACAGAATCCCATTGTGCGCCATCAAGTTCCTCAATCACCTTACGTCTATTGCGAGTATAGAACTTGACATGTCCGAGCGGTTTGTTATCTGGTGCCGTCGGCTGATATTTAGCACGAATCTTCTTCTGGAAACGTTTCTTGTAAAGAATCTTTATCTCTCCCGTCGCAAGATACTCAAGATTAAGTTCAGTCATCACCGAGTCGACTAACGTGTCGATTGCCGAGTATTGAGGCAATAGGGTGATCACAGAATCAACAACTGTATTCAACAATACTTTTCTATATTTAGTGTTGCCCACCAAATCCATGATCTTCTTGGCAATCACTCTGCTCGTATCATCGATATCATAGAATTTCTTCTTGTGGAAGTAGCGTTGGTGCCAATAGTACATGAAGAAATCATAGTCGTAGATAAACTTAAATCGGTCTCTGTCGTAGTGTACCTCATTCAAATAACGGCACTTAGGAATTTTGATTTTAGCGACAATATCCTCACTCTTTCCAGCTTTTTGAGCCTTCTCAGCCTCCTTAAGTTCCTCCATATTACGCATTTCCTCCTCAAGTTCAGCCAACTGCTGAGCAAGGAGTGAACTGTCGAGAGCCGCATACTCTTTTAGCATTTCGACGTCGATATCTTCAGCCAAAGAATCCAATTCCGACGACTCTTGGTCGTCAAGAGCAATGGATCCAGCAGACGATGAAAGAGAATCTCTCTGCTGTGTTGTGTCCTTAGCAGCCAACGCGGCAGCCGCAGCCTCACGTTTTTTCTTGATGATGGCCTCGATAGTACGGCGAGTCTTAAGTTCGTTTTCGTCAACTGGCTCTTCAATTGTCTCTTCCGGTTCAAGCTCACCATTTTTCATTTCATCTTTGACGACGACTGTAGGAAGTTTCTTTCCACGTTTGTTCCTGTTAGCGTATGCAATAGCCGCACTATCTCCACTTGCAATCAGTTCGGCAAGTTCGAGCATTTCCGCATCTTCAAGCTCCTCTTGCTCAAGCTTTTCAATACGTTTTTTCTCTTTTGCCTCAGCTTTTTTCTGGGCTTTTCTCACCTTATTCTTGCCCTTCATGATTCTTTCAGCCTCCTTACGGGCTCTTGCAAGAGCCTCCTTCTGCTGTTTTTCAATCAAGGCCTGTTTCTCATCCTCCTTTAGTTTCTCATTCTCCTGGATCTTACGGAGTTCTTCTGCCTCTCTACGTTTAGCGGCCTGTTCCGCATGAGCCAATCGCTTCTCCTCTAATTCTTCACGTCTTGCAGCTTCCTCCTCACGTTTTGCTTGGCGGGCGGCCATTTCATCCGCACGACGTTGGCGTTCGCGTTCACGGACCTTGGCTCGTTTCTCAAGCTCCTTAGCCTTCATCTCTCGCTGTTTCTCAGCCTTTTCAAGTTTTTTTCGCTGTATTTCAGCACGGGCTTTTGCCTCACGTTCACGTTGGGCAGATTTGATTTCATTTGTACGTCTCATCTGCTCCGCACGCTGGGCGGCAGCCTTTTGTTTGGCTTCCATCTGAGCTTGGTGACGAGCAGCTTCCTGTTCCTTCTCCTTTTGTTTTGCCTCTAACAGTTTTTGGCGGGCATTTGCTTTAGCCTCAGCCTCCTGTTTCTTCTTAAGCTGCCAGTTTTCTCGCTGTTTCTGTTTCTTTTCAAACTCTCTCTGGCGCTGTTTTTCTCTATCAGCTCTTTGTTTCGCAACTTTCTCTGCAGCCACCTCTTTCTGGTGGGCCTTACGTTCTGCCTCACGCTCACGGGCTAAACGTTGGCGTTCAGCCACAGCCTCGGCGCGACGTTTCTGCTCCTCACGCACCTGCTGTAGACGGATTTCTCTCTCTGCTTTGATTCTTTCAGCCTCAGACGCATACACAGGTCCAGCCTCAGCAGCTTTTCTGGCTTCTTCCTCAGCTTCTTTTCTCTTCTCCTCTGCTTCACGAAGTTCACGAGCTCGCTGGATGCTCTCCATCTGACGCTTGCGTCGAGCCTCCTCCTCACGTTGTCTTTGCTGTGCTTCTGATTTTTTCTTATTTTCCTCTGCTATACGGCTTTTCTCTTCCGCCTCTCGTTCGGCAGCTTCTCGTTCAGCTTCAGCAGCCTCTTCTTTCTGTTTTCTTAATCTGCGCTCTTCTGCCTCTTTCTTTTTTCTCTCCTTACGGGATAGCTTCTGTGCTTTAGGAGATTCCTCATTATCATTATCTTCCACATTCTCAACAGTTTGCACGTCATTATCTTGGGCATTTGCCAATTGCGGCAGACCCCCCAAGCTAAACAGCACAAACAATATGAGTATTATTTTTTTCAAAACTATCCTTCTATTTTCTATGATATCGTGCACACAATCTCCATGCAAGTTATCACTAAACTGCAAATATAAACAAATTCATATAAAATTGAAACAATTAGTTAAGAATTAACGTTGACAATAACGAAAACGAAAACGATGACAATAACGAAAAACCGCTCAACGCATTTACGCTGAGCGGCTTTATCATATACATGATTAAATACTAAAATATTAATGTCTTTCACCTCTTGGACCACCCTGGTGTCCGTGACGCATTCCCTTCTTATGGAATGGCATGTGGTTCTTATGGTCAAGAAGCTGTTTCTGCTCTTCAATCGATAGCTTATCGAAGTTAGCCCACTTCTCATCCATCTCGGCTTTCTTTGCCTTTCTTACAGCTTCAAATGAATCGATAGCTGCCTTTCGCTCTGCGATTAGAGCTTTCTGCTCCTCAACAGACAAACTGTCGAAGTTCATCCACTTTCCGATCTTCTCTGCCATCTCTGGGTTCATATGATGATGACGTGGACCGTCAGGGCGTCCTTCGTGATGACGTGGACCAAACTCACCGTCGCCATGATGCTTGTGGTGACGTGGACCTTCTCCTTTATCTCCTGCATTCTCACACTTCTGCTCACACTGTGCGCCCTCCTGGCCACACTTACACTTGCAATTGCAACATGATGTAGCGAATAGCATGCTTGCTACTACAGCAACGATAGACAAAACCTTTTTCATACTCAATCTTCTTTTGTTTTATTGTTAGATTCGGATGCAATTCTAACAAAAAAAATTGATGTAATTTGGTAATAAAGTCTGATTTTAAGATTTTTTAAGATTTTTTCATATCTTTGTACAAATCGAAAAATGGCACGTTGAATCAAATTTGTGAAGACTATGGAGCAACTTTATTCATCATTTTCAGAAAAACTTGACCAGTTGATGCTTAGCCAGGAACTTATGGACGACCTTCCACGCATCTATATTCCTCTTGCGGAAATCATCAATGTCGGATTTGGATCCCGTATGCAGGTGATTGGTGTGAACGGTGCACAAGGCGCAGGGAAAAGTACATTCTGTGAACTTCTCAAATTGGTGTTGGAAGAGAAATTCGGCAAAAAAGTGGCGTCGTGGAGCATCGACGACCTCTATCTTAGCAGAAAGGAGCGTACTCGTCTATCCAAAGAGGTGCATCCTTTGCTGATGACACGTGGAGTGCCCGGCACTCATGATGTGAAACTTGGTCTGGAGATCATAAATTCCCTACGCAACGCTAATGAAAACACTGTGACGATGATTCCTCGTTTCAACAAGGCCATCGACGATATCTACCCAGAGTCTCAATGGACTAAGTTTGTTGGCAAACCAGATGTCGTCTTGTTCGACGGTTGGTGTATGGACGCAACTGCCCAAGAGGAATCTGAACTTGCGACTCCTGTCAATGAGTTGGAGGCAAACGAAGATAAAGACTGCACTTGGCGCCATTACGTCAACGATCAATTGAAAACAGACTATAAAAAATTATTCGACACTATCAATTTCCTTGTGATGCTGCAAGTGCCTTCATACGACAAAGTGTTCGAGTGGAGAAATCTTCAGGAGGAGAAATTGAGAATCGCAAGCCAAGGCAAAGAGGCGACACACATCATGTCTCCCGATCAGGTGAGACGCTTCATCGCCCACTATGAGAGGATCACTCGTCATATCCTTGCCGAGATGCCTGAACGTGCGGATATGCTTTTCAAAGTAAACGATAACCATAGATTATATATTCAGTAAAACCGTTAGCGTCAACGTTAACGTCAATGTATAAATAAAATGTTGAAGCAGAGTGTGTCGGTGGTGATACCGATGATTAACGAGGATAAAAGCATTGAAAAGGTGATCGACGCAGTCATTGCCTCATTGGAAAACTCGTCTCTGGTTCAAGACAAAGAGATTATCGTCGTCGGCAAGGATGCACTTAGCAAGCAGATGGAAAGTCTACGTGCGAATTATCATGATCTGCAAATATACATTTCCCATTCGCGTGCATTTTTCCCCGAAATAGCAAACAAAGGGATATTTAAGTCGACGGGGGATATCATAGTGCTTTTGACGGAAGACACTCTCCTACCGACCGATTACTTCGATGTGGTGATTCCACAGTTTGAGAAGACAAATGTTTTAGCGGCAGGCGTTGTGGCTCGCTATCCTAAGACTGGAGAATCGACGCAATGTTACACTCCTGTTTTCTCACGACACCATGTTGATTATCAGACATGCCAGGCTCCATCTTCGAATTTCACATTAAGATTGGACCGTAGCAACGTCGCATTTTCAAGAGATAAGATTTTACAGCTCGGAGGATATAACCTTATGTTTGCGCCAGACAGCAGCGGAGATGTCGACCTGTTCTTGCGAGGATGGTTGCTTTGCTGGAAAACTTGCTTCCTGACAAGTACACATTGCGATCTGCTCAATCCAGTGTCAAGTCCACTTCTGAGAGGAGAGACAAGCAAAATAAGGACAGAAAAAGAGTATAACGACACATTGTTGAGACGTTTCTTTCTTCCACGCAGACAGCAGCCATTATTGGTTCTTCACAATCTGTTGCTATTCATAATGTCGTTGGTCATTCCGCTCGACATCTTCTCTTCAACAAGAATGACAGGATTCAAATTCATCCACAATTTCAAGAATATCCTCTCGTCGAAAAGATGGAGATATTCATCATTTGAGATCGACTTGCAAATGCTAAAACAGAGATTCTTTTAGAATTTGAGATTAATTTCGTGTTTTCTAAAAAAAACTCTTTACTTTTATAGAAAATTGAACATCAATAGAAACTTAGATTATTTTAGGCCATGAAGAAAAACATAAAGAATTTAGGACTTTGCGGCATAATGGCCGCATCAGCATTTATGACAGGCTGCTCAGGAGGAGCAGAACGAGTTGAGACATTAAATATTGATCTTCCACAGATCACAGGTATGAAGTCGGAGTTCGTGCCAGCGGGAGAAGAAGCTGTCATCTACGGTTCTGGACTTAAAGGAGCAAAAGTATATTTCGAGACTCAGTTCTACAACGACTCGATCAAAGCAGAGGTTATCTCGTCTGAC
>DCIP01000046.1 GCA_002317115.1 Candidatus Scybalocola fimicaballi | reverse complement strand
GCAAAACCGCCCTGATAGTTTGCTGGTAGGTGAACACACCAACCCTCTGCCCTATCAACACTATTGCTTGGAGCAACATTGGCATCATAGTTGTTCCCCTTGTCCATCTGCTCTGCCGTGATGTCGCCTCTTTCATAGAATTTGGTCGCATTCTCGGTATTGGTAAACGCAATGCCCTGCTGTTCCCAAGGCTCGTGAGTGTGTCCCATGAACCACACACTGTTACGATGACTGGCAACCAAAGCTCTCAATCTATCCAATTCATGCGTATAGGTTGTATTCTTATTATTCAAGATTCTTCTTGTACTATAATTGAAGCCCCAATTGCACTTATCTGGGAATGGCACATGCATGAATACGAAGACTTTATCATCGCCACACGATTCAACTGCAGACTCCAACCAGTCGAGAGTCTCATCAATATAATATGCAGCCAATCTGTCGCCTGAAGGACCATCATTTGCCACACACGAGAAGACAATGACATGATGAGTTTCTCCACCAGCATCGATGTCAAACTTCATATTCTTCTCATCCATGCCGGTGTATGTTTGCCAAGCATCAAGAGTCACGATACCGAAAGGCGACACCTCCGACGGCTCATTGTTCTCGTGATTTCCGACACAGGTATATAACGTCAAATCAGAATAAGTCTTACGGTATTTATCATAGGTTTGCAAGGCGTAGAGGTGGTTGCTATAAGTCGCAATATCACCGAGGCATCCCACAAAACGCACACCATAGTTACGGAAGAACTCCAAGCTCTTATTGAGGTTCTCCTCTGAATTATCCTGACCGATATGCACATCCGACATCATTCCGAAGCTATATAGTTTCGTTCCGTAATCATGTTTCAAGTTTCCAAGTCCTACCCTACCAACATAGCAACCAGTAGAATCAAAGACACCTATTGAAGCAGCGCCTGCAGGAGCCACGTTCTCATTGATCAATCTTGTAAACTCTTTTGTTTCAGCCTCAAAATCAGCAAAGTCTGGCAAAGCCTCTCCTTTCGAGTCGAGGTATCTCATTGTATATTTGTCACTTTGCAAGGCATCTCCAAGATCGTAGTCCGAACAAGACGCCATTCCGCAAACAACACAAATTAAAGCGATAGCACGCATAAAAAAAGCAATACATTTCATATAAGGCACAAAGATAGAACGATTATTTCAAATAAACTATAGTGCAACGTTATTTTTGATGTTTCTTGCACATTTTTCTATCCAAACTGCAATTTGGGGTTAAGTTTTAGTATGCTTGGCTATCACCTGTAATAGCTTTCCATATCGTCATGATGATAATCTGGATATCGAGAGTTATGGACCAATTCTCTATATACCAGATATCTTTTTTTATGCGATCCTCCATCTGCCAAAGCTCTTTAGTCTCGCCTCTTGCGCCATTTACCTGAGCCCAACCTGTTATACCAGGACGAATCCAATGACGTACCATGTACTTATTGATCAAATGAGAATATTCCTCTGTATGAGCCAACATGTGAGGACGAGGGCCAATGATGCTCATATCTCCCTTAAGAACATTAATGAACTGTGGCAATTCATCAATAGAAGTGCGACGCAAGAAATTTCCAAACTTAGTCTTACGAGGGTCATCCTTGGTAGCCTGTTTACTCTCGCAATCATTTTGCACCTTCATAGACCGGAACTTATATAGTTCAAAAACCTCGCCGTTAATTCCATTTCTTTTTTGACGGAAGAACACAGGTCCAGGCTGGAAAATCATTGTTCCTAGAGCAACAATAGGATATACAATCAGCCAAAAAGGAATCATGAATAACAACGAAATGACAATATCGAAGAAGCGTTTCACAAAACGATTACGCATCATCAGTAATGGGTCTTCTCGCAAACTCAATACTGGCACAGAACCAAGAAACTCCATCTTCACCTCCTTTTTCAGATAGTTACGAAATTCTGGCACAAAATAAAAATGTACGCAATTTCTATCGCATGCTTCAATAATTCTGAGAATCTCATTTGAATAAGAAGAAGAAAGACCACAATAAAGATGACGAATATCTTGATGGGTATTTAAATATGATTCAACATCACTTGCATAACCGAGATATTCATATTTGTCTGGATACTCTTGAGCTTCGGTATCATTAAAATAGCCTTCAATCTTATAGCCGTTCAAAGGGTTACTCATCTCGATACTTAGTTCTCGCATGGTCTCATTTACGCCCACAAGAACTGCGTGATTAGTGTCACGACCAGCCCCTCGCAAAGTTCTAACTATCAATCGACAGAAGAATCTCCACAAAACTAGGCATACAACAATCGAAACAAATAGAAAGATAATACGCCAACTTCCCAAGAACATTGTCTTGTTGAGGGCTTGCATCAACAACAGGAAAAAAGTTGCCTGAATGACAACCGAAGTAAATACATTACCAAAAATAGAAACCCTTTTGTTCAGACGATAGAAAAAAGACACAGGCCGAACCATAACGCCCAAGGCATAAGCCACTATCAACGACATTAGAACATAGCCGAAAAGAGAGGACAGAGACCGAATTGAACGACCAAAAGGAGATAGAATATTTGCGTAAAAAACATAAAACAGCAACGAAATAATTATCACCTCACCGGCATAAACCATGAATTTTACAATGCCAGGAGTCGTGCTTTTCTCAATTGGGCTATTCATAGGGCTTTCTTTCTATTTTTTTATTCTGAGCATTTTTGCACAGGTAATAGAGATTTCGTTTCGTGATTTTCTACTAATATACAACCCAAAGTTCATAAAAATTAATCAACAAAACAAGAAAAACGGGCAAAAAGTGAATATTTTATATAATAAAAACCAGAATTAGCTCTAATCCCTCTCAATTTCCATCAAAAAGATCCAGGTTTCTTGCGTTAAAAACACTCAAGGCACTACACCTCGCTATCAGGTTAGGACAAAACTCTCCCGCGCGGTATCCACACACACACACGAGAACCCGGAACGGGTGACATAGACTAGGATAGGGTACAACCCTATCTCAAATCAGGAACAA
>DCIP01000238.1 GCA_002317115.1 Candidatus Scybalocola fimicaballi | reverse complement strand
GTGATTGTCTCCACGTCGCCTTCCAGAATTGCATTTAGGAAGGATCTCATGATTATCGGGTCGGACATGCAATATTTGAACCCGAAATCGCATCGCAAATCGATGTAATTGCCCATTTTTTAATGAATTAATGAAATTATACTGCGTCTAATCGTCGTGACTAAACTTTAACTCACGCAAAGGTAATGTTTTTTCTGCAACAATGTGGAATTTCCGGAAAATGATTTGAAAAAATAACGAACACGGATAAAATGGATTGAACGGATTAGGGCAGGCACAAGGCCAGTTCCTCCCTTTAAGGGAGGTTAGGAGGGTCTTGCAAACCTTGGTCATATTTATGTTATGTTTATAACTTTTCTCCTCTCTTGTTTTTGTTCCCCAGAAAAATATGTAATTTTGCGAAATATTTCTTGAATGAACAAGATTGAAGTTAAGAGTAATTAGAAGTTAAATCAAAAAAAGGAGAATATTAGTTGCTGCCTGTTGAAAAATGGCTGCGGAATATTTGAATGAATATTAATCAATATGTTGACATACACTATCATTTTCACGATTTTGCTTGTTGCGGAACTCCTTTATTTTAAGGTCGCGGATAAGTATAATATTATCGATAAGCCGAACCTTCGTTCGTCGCACACGCAGATCACTCTTCTTGGAGGAGGTGTCATCTTTATTTTCGCGACGATTCTATACGCGACTTTCTTCGGATTTAAATACCCATGGTTTTTGTTGGGACTGCTTATGATCAGCGTTGTCAGCTTTGTTGACGACTTGGTGACGGTGCGTCCGAGATACAGACTGGTGGTCCATTTCGCGTCGATGCTGCTGCTATTCCAGCAGTGGGGATATCTGGACTTCAGATATTGGTGGTTTATCGTGATTGGAATCATCTTCTGTACTGGTGTGATCAACGTGTATAATTTCATGGACGGAATCAATGGAATCACAGGCGGTTACTCTCTCTCTGTGCTTATCCCGCTGATTGTCTTGAATGAGCAGAGCCATTATATCGACAGGAATCTGTTGATTCTCCTTACTATGAGTGTCGGCATCTTCTGTTTCTTCAATTTCCGTAAGAAGGCTAAATGTTTTGCTGGCGACGTGGGAGCAGTCTCGATTGCGTTTGCGCTTGTCTTCCTTATTGGTCGCTACGTGTCGTATACAGCCAATTTCTGGGCTGTCTTCCTATTGGTGGTGTATGGAGCTGATGGTTGTTTGACTATCGCTCATCGTCTGTTGCTACACGAGGATATCAGTATGCCGCATAGAAAACATGCCTACCAGCTTATGGCAAACGAGTTGAAGATTCCTCATGTTGTGGTGTCGACAATCTATATGGTGCTACAGCTTGGTATCTCGTTGGGAGGTATTCTTCTTCCTGTCGACCCATATATCTATTTCACAATCGCGGCCGGTGTGCTTTGCGTGGCGTACGTGCTTTTCAAGATGAAGTACTATCATTTGCATGTTGAGTATTTGAAGTCGAAGGGCTTGTATGTTGACTGGAGACAGAAGAAGAAAGAGGTGATGGATAAGTATAGTGAGTAAATGGACCCCCAAGCCCCCTTAAAGGGGGATGTCGGCAGGTGCTATTTCTATTCTTTGGGAGAATCCTATACGTGTGGTGAATTCAAATTTAGTGTTTGGTAATGGTCAAAAAGAGTGTGTTTCATTGGCAGGTGGCTGATAATAGTTTCTATGCTCCTATCAAAAAAAATGCTAGAGAAAATCGTAACAATCTGACTGAGTCCGAATCTGCATTTTGGGAATTAGCAAAAGCTAGTAAGCTTGGAGAAAAATGTAGAAGACAATATGTGATAGGTCGATATATTGTTGATTTTTTTTTCAGGAAATCTATGTTGATTGTTGAAATTGATGGTGCGTATCACAATTCTCCTGAACAAGAAGAAATGGATAAGAATCGTCAAGAATGGTTGGAATTGATGGGTTACAAAGTCATCCGTTTTACAAATGAAGAGATTCTTTTTGATATTGAAAATACGATAAATATAGTCAAACGAAATTTTAAACAATAACAATCAGTGCTAATTTTGTGGCTGTATACTTAAATTGTATGGCTGTAAAGTTTGGCGTTGGCAAATTTCCCCCTTTAAGGGGGATTAAGGGGGTCTTATGGTAATTGACAACAAATTTTTAGATAATCTATTGGCTCAGGCAGCCAACAGCGAGCGTAAGCGCACAACCTTTGATGCTCGCACTACAAATGCCGATAATTCACAGCGTGCTATTAACGCAATGGTGCCAGGTACAATTGTGCCAATCCACCGTCATCGCAACACATCCGAGACATTCTCTGTGCTTCGTGGAAAGTTGGTATCTGTCCTTTTCGACGAGGATGGAAACGAGACTTCACGAGTGGAGCTTGGTCCGGCTACCGGCAATGTGATGATTATGATCCCTGCCGGCATATGGCATACAGTGGAGGTGCTGGAGCCTACAGTTATCTTCGAGGCTAAAGACGGAGCATGGGAACCAGCGTCGCCAGAAGATATCAGAAACGCTAAATGACGAAATCTGAAAGCTAAATAGGCAGATGTTAGTCTCTGCCTATTATGAATTTAATTTGCAACAAAGGCGGGAAAAGTATTCTAAAAAAACGAAATGAGACATTTATTGTTTGTTGTCCTTCTGCTTCTTCAGTGCACTTGCTATGCCCAGAAGGGAGTCAAACCGATCAATATTGAGTTAAACGAATTGAAGTATCTGTTTTTGAAGTTTCCTTCGGAAATCAACTATGCGGATATGGGAAGCTACGACCTCAAGGCGGAGAAGAGTCCGGGTCGGATATTGAAACTGAAGGCTCTAAAGCCAGGTTTTGCCAAGACGAATCTGAGTGTGGTGACTACCGATGGAAAGTATTACAGCTTCATAGTGGAGTACAATTCAAATCCATCCTTTATTGCCGTCGACATGACCAATGTGACGGAAAGCATCACGTCGAAGGATATTATCCCGTCGACAGACATTGAGGTGAGCGATATCCATACGACGCATATCATTATGCCGACGAAGGTGGCGGATATCGCGCTTGGAAGCGGAGAAGTGATCAGCGAGAAAGCCGAGGAGATTGACAATATCGTGAAGGTGAAAAGTGTGGTGAAGGAGGAGAGCAAATTCAAAGAGACATCCATCACCGTCGTCACTGCTGATGCAAGAATCTATCCGATGAATGTCCGTTATGCGAAGAATCCGAAAGAGATGAGCATATCCTTTTCCGACGCGAGCAACGCTCTTTTCCGAGATATGAATGTCGACGACGGGAATATGAGGAAGGTTGCGGAGTGGATAATCAGCAAAGGACGGTACATCAACGACTTAGGAGTCATGGAAAACAAGATGACGTTTCAGCTTTGCAGCGTCTTCACGGATCAGGAGATCGTAGCCATTTATCTGCAAGCCAAGAACAACAGCAAGATCGACTATCCCATTGATTTTGTGAAGGCATATATAGGAGATAAAAATCCTGATAGGGTTGCAAGTCAGGATGCTGAACTCTATCCAATCTACACGTATTACAGTGATAATGATAATGTTATCCGTGGCAAAGAGAGTATGGATATCGTATTCTTCTTCAAGAAATTCACATTATTGAAAGATCGCATCCTCTTTTTCGAGTTGTATGAGGAGAATGGCGGCCGCAACCTGAGGTTTGCTGCTCCCGACAAGGTGCTTCTTAAAGCGGAGGTGATGGAGAGGATAAGGAAGTGAGGTAAAATAAACGGAGCCCATATCAATCGATAAGGCCTCCGTTTTTTATTGTCAG
>DCIP01000095.1 GCA_002317115.1 Candidatus Scybalocola fimicaballi | reverse complement strand
GAGTTGAAGAATTGTGAGGTTCATACAAGCGTCATTCTTTCTCAGACAGATGAAAGAGTATTCCGTCGCCTTGGAGTTAATCTTACACAGGAGGCTAAATACCAGACATCAAAATTGTATCATCAGTAATCGATTGACGGTTGATGGTTGACGATTGATGGTTGACAATTACAATAAAAAAATCCTCGATTTTATCGAGGATTTTTTTGTTTCTATCAGCACACGCCTAAAATTAATCTTTCTAAACAAAATAAGAGAAATAAAAAAATCATCAAAATTTTGTTTGATAGTCTTTTTTGACTACCTTTGCATTTACAAAGGTTATTGGCTTTCACCTTAAAGAGAAGCATAGGACTAAACAAATTTTTATAAGTATGAAATTAAATAAACTTATTTCATCTACCTTCTGTTTGGCATTGTTGTCAAGTTGTGCCACATACAACACTACACCTTACAGCACAAATGATCAAGTTGTCACAAATGTTACGCTTTCAAAAGCAAACTTTAAAGTGATTAAGCAGGTTATTGGCACATCAGAACAAAATTATGTCTTTGGTATTGGAGGATTTGGGAAAAAGAACTCTGAATCAAATTCGAGATTTGAGATGTTTAAAGATGCAGATTTAAAAGACAATCAATGCGTTATAAACATCGCGACAAACACCAGTACAACTCAAATATTGTTTGTAACAACAAAAAAATCAGTCACAACTGGTACCGTGATAGAGTTTATTCCAACTGCAGAAGAGAGACAAAATGCATCTTACAGTTCTTCTAATACAAGCAATACAATCGGAGCAAAACCAGTAAACTTTGAAAACAACGAATCAAAGGCATCTTCTGCTCCTGAGCCACCTGTAAAAGTTGGGCCTTCTCTTGTAGGATTTCCTGTTCCAATAAAGGATCTCACATTGGGATCAAAGGCAATAATTTCGGATTCAGAATATATAGTGGAACGAATTGTCACATCTGGAGGCTTAACCACTATAAAACTTGTTACCGAAAAGGGATCTAAGACAGAAAACAGAATAGTTCTGAAATGTACTCAAAAAAGAAAAGAAGGATTATTGCAAATAAAGATTGCACCAAAAGATTTGGATGTGTCAAATATCCAATGGTACTTCAAATAAAAACACATAAAAAAAATCCTCGAGCAAATCGAGGATTTTTTTGTTTATATAAATTTAGATTTCAAAAGTAGTCATCATCGTCTTCAGATTCTTCGTCTACCTCAACAACGCTTGATTCTCCATTGGAGACACCCAAGATATCACACAACGTATCTCTACCACTCGTCTTCGCTAATATATTATTACATTCTTCCACAAAAGGACATGCTTTATCGCACTCCTCTTTGCTATATTCTTGAGCGAAGAAAGACAAAATAATCTCTTTAGTCAGTTTTGGTTCGTTCATTTCTATGACTGATTATATTAAATTTGGAAATTAATATAGCGGGTGTCCAAAATGAGGATCACAAAGGGCAGAACGCCCTTGCCCCTCCTCCAACGCGAGTCCGTAGGGCGAGCGTATAAAGAAAAAGCGTGTTTTGGACAACTCGTATATAATTGCCTTAAATTAATCACAAAGTTAGGGAATATATTAAAACATTTGCATTTAACAGAGTTGAAACTGGCATATCTTGATAAAAATGTAGCAAAATGACATTTTTATCTTGATAAAAGTGTATTGATATTGCATTTTTATCTTGATAAAAGTGTGTATTTAAGAAAATAGATATACTTTTGCAAAAAACAAATCTATGGAAAGAACTTGCATAAATCAACTTATAGAATGGAAAAATAGTCCACGTAGAAAACCTTTGATTATAGAGGGGGCAAGACAAGTAGGTAAAACTTGGCTCGTAAAGGAGTTCGGCAAGAGTCACTATCAAAACTGCATATATGTCAATTTCGAACAGGAAAAAAGCTTACAAAATATATTTGAGAAAGACTTGAATCCTCAGAGAATCATCGAAACTTTACAATTATATACCAATAAGGTGATCAAACCAGAAGATTCTCTTATATTTTTTGATGAAATTCAAGCCGCACCGTCGGGAATAACATCTCTTAAATATTTCTACGAAAACGCTTCTCAATATCATATTATCGCTGCAGGATCATTGCTTGGCATGAGTGTTCATACGGGAGAATCATTTCCTGTTGGGAAAGTCAATTTCCTTCAAATGCACCCCATGTCGTTTATAGAATTCTTAAATGCAATAGGAAAAGATCAATTTGCAAACGCTCTAATCGAACAAAAATGGTCGATTTTATCGCCTTTTCATGAAGAGTTGTGTCAAATTCTGAAGTCTTACCTAATCGTAGGAGGAATGCCAGAAGTAGTCAATGAATATGCAGAAAAAAGAGACTATAAGGTAGTGCAAGAAATACAACGCGAAATACTCGATTCATACGAACGAGATTTTTCCAAACATGCTCCCATCAATGAACTTCCAAGAATCCGACAGGTATGGGAATCCGTACCAACACAACTTGCAAAAGAAAATAAGAAATTTATTTATGGGCTCCTAAGAGAAGGAGCTCGTGCAAAAGATTATGAATTGGCAATAAATTGGATTTGCGACGCAGGTTTATTATTAAAAACAAATCGAGTAACTAAACCAGAGTTACCGCTGTCTCATTATTCTGAGCCAGACATTTTCAAACTTTACATGTTAGACGTTGGATTATTATCCACATTGAGCAATATCCGGCCAGAAATAATTTTAGAAGGCAATCGTATTTTCACTGAGTATAAAGGAGCTCTAACAGAGCAGTTTGTACATCAGCAAATGACACAAAAGAAATACGAAGGTGTATATTATTGGACAAATGACAGAAGTACAGCAGAGGTAGATTTTGTAATTCAAAATGGAAATATGATTATACCTATTGAGGTAAAGGCAGAAACAAACGTTCATGCCAAGAGTTTCAAATTATTTTGTGAGAAATACAATCCCACATCTGCAATTAGAACATCGATGCTGCCTTATAAAGAGGAAAGTTGGATGACAAACATCCCTTTATACGGAATGATTTAGACAAACAAAAAGGGCAGGTACAACACCTGCCCCTTCATCAATATTTCTTAATAGCTTTCGTTTTCATCGGGAAATTTGCCATTCTTGACATCAGAGCAGTAGTTGCTGACTGCATTAGTGATAACCTCGTCGAGATTAGCGTACTTTCTCACAAATTTTGGAAGCTTCATCTGAGTCATTCCAAGCATATCCTGAAGCACCAATACCTGTCCATCGGCTTCAACACCAGCACCGATTCCGATGATTGGCATAGAGATCTCTTTTCTTACTCTTTCCGTAAGCGAAGCAGGAATCTTTTCAAGCACAATTGCATAACATCCAGCCTCATCGAGCAGTTTTGCATCAGAGATAAGTTTTGCAGCTTCAGCCTCTTCCTTAGCACGAACCCCGTATCCACCGAATTTATTGACCGACTGAGGAGTCAAACCAAGGTGAGCCATGACCGGAATACCAGCAGTTATGATAGCCTTGATTGTGTCAAGATATTCAAGTCCACCCTCAATCTTCACAGAGTCAGCACCAGTCTCCTTCATAATTCTACATGCATTACGAACGCCCTCTTCCTTACTGATCTGATAGCTACCGAAAGGCATATCAATCACAACGTGAGCACGCTTGACTGCATTGACAACGCTCTTTCCGAAGACAATCATCTCGTCGACGGTGATAGGAAGCGTAGTCTTATTACCTATCATTGTGTTAGACGCAGAATCGCCCACAAGAATCACATCAACACCTGCCTTGTCAACCAGTTGAGCCATAGTGAAGTCGTATGAAGTAAGCATAGAGATCTTCTCTCCCGACGACTTCATTGATTTGATAACTGTTGCGGTTACTTTTTTCACCGCAGTACCTGTAACTTCTGCCATTTCTATAAGTATTTGCGTTTAACCACTGCAAAGTTATCTAAAAATTGATACTTTTGTCAATACGATAAAGCCGATTTGTTATGGGATTTAATCATAAATTAACATTTTGGAGACATAAGTTGTGGATTTTCATCCGTAACTTCGTGATATTCTTTTTCACATCATCAATAATTATGGTGATTGTCTATCGTTTCGTGCCTGTCTACATTACTCCTTTGATGTTAATAAGATGTGTGGAATATGCGTGGAACGGAGAAGACGTGCGTGTGCTTAAAAAATGGACTCCCATTGAGGAAATGCCTGAATACCTTGTAAAAGCAGCCATATCTTCGGAAGACAGCAAGTTCGTGGAAAACTCTGGCTTTTATTGGGAAGCTATCCAGAAAGCTTACGAGCATAACTTAAAGCACAAAAACATCATAGGAGGCAGCACAATATCTCAGCAAACAGCTAAAAACGTTTTTCTTTATCCACGTCGCTCATATTTTAGAAAAGCGCTTGAGGCATATTTTACCGTATTAATCGAGTTTTTCTGGGATAAAAAACGAATCATGGAGGTTTATCTCAACATTGCAGAGACAGGACATGGCATATATGGGATGCCTATGGCGTCTGAAATATATTTTGATAAGGATCTTAATAAGCTAAGCAGGACACAGATAGCCACAATAGTTGCGCTTCTGCCCTCGCCTCTTTCATTCAACCCTTCAAAACAATCATCAAAATTCATTAGGAAAAGAAACCGTATAATGGCAGAAGCAAATCGAATTGTAGAGTTGGATCTCGAAAAAAGAGTTTGTAAAAGAAAGCCATATAAAAAGAAGGAAACTGAGGAATGAAACCATCCAAAATCATTATACGAAAAACCTTTTTTCTTTTTTGTTGAAAACCTAAAGCTTATTTTTGCTTAACAAATGTTAAAAAATGCTAAATTCGCAGCGTTTTTTACATTTAAAATGAATAGTAAGTTAGTAAACGTTTCAAAATTGCTTTCTGCAAATGTCATTGCACAGGCAGTTGGCTTGCTGATATATCCGTTATTGACGCGATTGTATCAGCCAGCTGATTTTACGTTGCTAAATCTATTCCTCACGATTGCAAATGCTATATTGATCTTTTCTACCGCAGATCTTCAATTTGCGATTCCATTGCCTAAGAAAGACGACGGTGCCTATGCTCTAATTGGAGCGATGGTTGTCTCGTTGTCGATCACAATATCATTATCATTGATATCATGTTTATTTTGCAATAGAATAGCTGCTTTCTTTGGAATAGCGGAATTAGAGTGGGCTTTGTGGTATCTGCCAATATATATTCCAATTGCAGGTGCATGGCAAGTGCTCACATATCTATTCAATCGTGAAAAAAAATATGGCAAAATCGCAACATATCAGATTATACAAAGTATAGCCAATTCAATACTCAAATTAGCATTCGGAATATTAGGAATTGGTGGATTGGCTCTTATCGACGCTTCTGTAATTGGTCCACTTATTGCATGTGCTTGTGTGGCTCCTCTGAAAATCTTGGAGGTTGTTTCTCATTTACGACGTCTTCCTACCAATTTAGCAAAGGAGTATGTTCTTGCATACAAAGATTTTCCACTATACTCAATGCCCAAAAACCTTGTTTGTCATCTAAGCAATGGTCTGCCAGTGTTGATGTTGACATCGGTATATGGTGCGACGGAAGTTGGATATTTTGCGTTGGCAATCACTATTGGATATCTTCCACTGACTATGATAGCAAGTTCTATCTATCAAGTGATGCTTAAAAGCACCTCAGATAAATTGAACGAAGGGTTACCAATATATCCAGGCATAAGCAAGTTTTGCAAATATGCTTTGTTGATTATATTCGTCACATTTGGCATACTGTACATTTTCCTTCCATCAATCACGGAATTCTTATTTGGTCCAGGATGGTGCAAAACAGGAGAGATCTTAAGAATCCTTTTGTTATGGTTCTCAGCCGGATTCCTCTCTACAACATTAGTGTTTGTACCTGAGACATTGTTGAAACTAAAAGGCAATCTGATAATTGAGCTTGTCTTTATCATAGTAAGAATAGCGGCCTTGTCATACGGTATTGTCAATTTCGGATTCCTTGTGACAATAAAACTATTCTCATTAGTCTCATTCGGCATAAAGGCTTTCCAAGTAGGATGGTACCTATGGATTGCAAAACAAAACGACAAATCTCTTGAGAAGAATTAATTGATTCTTATTAGAATTCCATGTGTCGTTTGACTTTCTCTGGATACATATCAGCAGTCCTGACAAGCAGTCCGGTCTCATAAACATTCCCAAATCCGGCATTCATAGTGGAATCAAAGACAGTCATTGTCGGCGAGACATTCATGTAGGCGTTGATTAGAGGAGGAATCTGACGTTCCAAGCTCTTCAGTTCTCTCTTTAACACAACGTAGTCTTCCTTATAATCATTTCCTACAAACAAACTCTTATTTGATTCGGGAATCTCCATTTCGATCGGAGATTTCGCATAAACGAGTTGTTTTGAATCTCTGAAATATAAATCTAAGAAATGACGCATTAGTAGAAAAGCGTCTTCACCAAAAGACGGATAGATAGAAGCTTTTCCAAAAAGATATTTAGCATTATACTTTACTATCAAAGCACCCAAACCATCCCATAAATTATCTAGGGCGAACAAGCTTTTTGTAGACGACAAATGTGGTCCTCCCTGATATTTAGGACAAATGAAGCTTCTGCCCAACTCAATAGTTGACGGAAGGAAATCTTCGATGAATACGTTGGAATAATCAAATAGATGTCCACTTGTTAGCCATGGGGTTCCTTCAATCATTTTTGCCTCTTGCCCATAAATAAACCTATATCCACCTATTATCTCCTTGTCATCTGGATTCCACAATACTAATTGTTTGCATCCACTACTGCCATCGATGTCAAATTTGTCGAGATCACACGCCTTGCCTGTTCCTCCTCCAGCATCACGGAATGTCAGTTCGCGCAACCTTCCAATTTCGGCAAGAGTGTTAGGAGACGAAAAATAGTCGACAATATACAATTCATTGCCAGCTTTGTTCGTCTTGCGGAGCAAACCTGCATCCTTTAATTCAATCTCTATTAGATCCGAGTCAATCGGTTTTATTAATGGTTTCATACTAACATTTCTTAGCCAAACTGTAGCATTTCTCACGAATCCATCGCACCTTTTCGTCTATGGGAGCATTAGTCAACATATCATAGCTGACGCTATCTCCAACGACGATGTTGAAATGAGATGATTTGTTTTTATACATTTCGTCGGCAAGATAAAGCATCTCAATATTCTGTTTGATTCCGATCTTTGTCCGCCAATACGCAAGATTATAAAAAAAGTCGGAATTCCTACCGTCGAAATACAAAGGGACAATATCTCTTTTATGCTCAATGCTTTTAGTCAGAAAGTTCTTTTTCCAATCCAAGTCGGCAATCGTTCCATGTCCGTCTCTACGTGAAACTTTTCCGGCTGGGAAATAAAGAATCGGAACATCGCTCGCCATACAATCGTCGATAAGCTCAACACATTCTTTATTCTGTTTCTTGTTTACCACATTCACGGGAATAAAGAGCGATTTCATCGGAGAAATATACATCAAAAGGTCATTCACCACAACCTTAGCCTCTCCATATCTTTCGCAGAGCATATTCAGCAACACAATACCGTCAAGACCACCTAAAGCATGGTTGCAGACAAACGTTTTTCTTGAATCTTTCGGCAGTTTATCTGAATCCACAACACTATAAGAAATAGCCAATTCTTCGAGAAAATTTCCGACGAAAGAAGCCCCGTCGTCGTTCCAATGGCAAGAAAGAAAAGCATTCAACTCATCCTCATGGACAATATGTTTGAGATAGGAAATCACAAAACCCGGCATCTTCTTTTTCAAAGACGGAGCCTTCGCTTCAAGCACAGCATCTATGTCGATATATTTATCTTTCATTTTGCTATTTCTTCTCTCCTAATATATGCAAATATACATTTTTTATCGCTAAAAGAGATATAAGTGTAGAATATTGCCGTCAACTTTAATTACTTTTTTCTATTTTTGCTTAAAATTTAAACTTAGTGATCATGTCTGATTTTAAATGTGAAGAAGTAATGCCTTTTGAGTCATCTGCGAGTGGCAAGACACAGCAGGTGGAGCAGATGTTTGACGATATTGCTCCACACTACGACATCATGAATCGTTTGATGTCGTTAGGACAGGATAAAAGTTGGAGACAAAAGGCGATCAAACGTTTGAAGCAGACCAATCCTAACACTATTCTCGACGTCGCCACAGGCACTGCCGATTTTGCACTTTCAGCTTACGATGCCATTCAGCCAGCACGTGTCGTCGGCATTGACATCTCCGAAGAGATGATCCGCGTCGGAGAAAAGAAAGTGAAAGCAGCAAAAAAGAGCGATTTCATCGATCTTATGCGTGCTGATTCAATGAACCTTCCATTTGAGGATAAAAGTTTCGACGCAGCGACGGTAGCGTTTGGAGTCCGCAATTTTGAGAGTCTTGAAAAAGGATTGTCTGAAATCTGCAGAGTCATTAGAGACGGAGGTTCACTTGCGATTCTTGAGTTGAGTGTGCCAACTAACCCAATCTACAAATTAGGCTACCGCATATTCACAAAAGTCTTCATCCCAATCATGGCTAAGATTTTCAGGACAAGCAGCACTGCGTACGCATATTTGCCCGAATCCATCGATGCTTTTCCACAGGGTGAGGTAATGAAGAAACTACTTTTGGAGGTCGGATTCAAAGAGGTAGAGATCAGAAAATTCACGATGCAGACATGCACGTTCTATTTTGCAACCAAATAACGTTGACGCTAACGTTGAAAAAAGATAACAATAACTAAAACGAAATAAGAAATGGCAATAGTAAAACCATTTAAGGGTATCCGCCCACCTAAAGATTTGGTGGAGCAGGTAGAGAGCCGTCCATACGACGTGCTAAACAGTGAAGAGGCACGTGAGGAGGCTAAGGGTAACGAGAAATCTCTTTACCACATCATCAAGCCAGAAATCGACTTCCCTGAGGGAACAAGCGAATACGATCCACGCGTTTACGAGAAGGCTGCACAGAACTTCCAGATGTTCCAGGACAAGGGATGGTTGGTACAGGATGAGAAGGAGCAGTACTACATCTACGCTCAGACAATGAACGGCAAGACTCAGTATGGTCTTGTAGTTTGTGCATACGTTGACGACTATATGACAGGCGTTATCAAGAAGCATGAGCTAACACGTCGCGATAAGGAGGAAGACAGAATGAAGCATGTCCGCGTCAACAACGCCAACATCGAGCCTGTATTCTTCGCATATCCTGACAACGCTATCCTTGACAAGCTTGTAGCTAAATATGCATCTTCTACTCCAGTTTACGATTTCATCGCTCCAATCGATGGATTCGGACATAAGTTCTGGGTGATCAGCGACGACGCTGACATCAAGACAGTGACTGAGGAGTTCGGCAAGATGAAGAATCTTTACATCGCAGACGGTCACCACCGTTCAGCTGCTGCAGCACTTGTAGGCGATGAGAAGAGAAAGCAGAATCCTAACCACAAGGGTGACGAGGAGTACAACTACTTCATGGCAGTTTGCTTCCCTGCAAGCCAGCTTACAATCCTTGACTACAACCGTGTGATCCGTGATCTTAACGGTTTGTCAGACGAGCAGTTCCTTGAGGCATTGAAGAAGAACTTCGAGGTAGAGTGCAAGGGTGAGGACATGTACAAGCCAAACGCACTTCACAACTTCTCACTTTACCTATCAGGAAAGTGGTATAGCTTGACAGCTAAGAAGGGAACATACGACGACAACGATCCAATCGGCGTGCTTGACGTAAGTATCTCATCTAAGCTTATCGTCGACGAGATTTTGAACATCAAGGATCTTCGTTCTTCAGACAGAATCGACTTCGTAGGTGGTCTACGTGGTTTGAAGGAGTTGAAGAAGAGAGTTGACTCAGGCGAGATGAAGACTGCACTTGCTCTTTACCCAGTGTCAATGCAGCAGATCATGGACATCGCAGACAGCGGCAACATCATGCCTCCAAAGGCTACTTGGTTTGAGCCAAAGCTTCGTTCAGGTCTTTGCATCCACAAGTTGGTGTAAAATACATTTGAAAAAAACACAAGAAGTTTTTTGTAAAATAGTGTAAGGCGGATCAAATGATCCGCCTTATTTTTTAAATTCGTAAAAAAATCCTTGAAAATCCATAAAAGGGAACAACCTCTACGGCATAAAGATTCCATGTTTTCCAAAAAGTTTCAAAAAAAAATATAATTTTGCATAAGTACGGCAAAGGCATCGCCCCCTAATCATTGTCGTTTAGTATAAGGGGCTTGGAACATCAATGAGGACATAGTATAATTAATTGCGAAAAGTAGAGAGAAACATGAGAAAAAGTCTATTCTATAGTGATACTTTTGCCGTCGAGAAGACAGACTATCCTTCCTATTTGGGAAGTGCGGACAACGATAAGGTGAAAGAGAGCATTATCGATTCCGAGCATCCGGAAATCACTGTCGGCAAAGGAATCGTAGACATTTCCAACAAGTTGGACAATTATAGTATATCAGCACCGCCAATACTATCGCATTTCTACTTAAATGGAAATGAGATAGACTTAAATGCCGGATATATAGAAGACAGCCTATCCAAAAGATCTAATATCAGATTAGTATTCTCTTCTGCCATCAACAAAAAAAGTCTGAATATAATGAACGCATATAACATTGTGTGGGAATCAGACACCGTAGTAAATGCAAAAGTTTATCTGTTAAATTATAACAATCTATATATTAATTATTTGGATATAAGCAATACGTTCTCAACAAAGCTACATTTTTACGTAATAAACTTAAAAGATGACGACAATAATCTAAAGATTGAATGTACAGAAGGCAGCAAAATAAAGTTGAGTTGGGATCCAATCGAGGACACTCAAAATTATAACATGATCAATGTGTATGGCAAATTTAAGTTTGCTTTTGAAAACAACGATGTATTATTGAAACAGATTCCTATTGACGAAACAGAGATAACATTAAAAACGAAGCGTGAGTATAACTCATATTTCATAAGGCTAACAAATGATGAAGAGGAGGAAGAAGACATTTACGAACCAGTTTTTGAAGAGTGTCCATTGAGAGAAGATGTTGAACCTGATGATGATGTAATTGAGATTGAGTGTGAGACACCACCTACCGATCTTATTACGGCACTTCAAATCATCAATCAAATAAATGAAGTCGAGCCACTAAGATCAAAGGAGTCTTGTTACGATTTCACTTATGATGGAGAAATAAACATTCAGGATTTCATAAATGTATACAACACATACAGAGACGATTTAGATTCAGAGAGTTATTTAGGAAATGCTGAATTTATTATAGAAGATAGCGTTCTATATGTATCCACAGACTTTCCAATCTCCGCCATCGAAATTTACTTTGAGGCAGCAGGCAAAAGTATATTCGAGCCACAGTCAGGTTTGGACGACATGGAACATTTTATTCATCAGAAATATAATGGAGACTACCAGTTGCTTGCCTACTCATTCAATGGGGGTAAAGTCCCTGTTGGCAAACAGCCATTATTGAAATTTAATGGTGACGCCATTTTGAAGAATGGTTTGCTGTGCGACAAGAACGGCAATGCGATTACACTAACCGAGTGTAAAATCATCATCCACACAGAGCCAACCGACAAAAGCATCACCAACCTACATTATTATAATATTGTAGGCAAAGAAATAAGTCCAGATGTGATCGGCAGATATCCCGACATATACATTCAAGCGGTAGAACGAGATGGCAAACTCGAGGAATCGACAAAATTCAAAATCATAAAGCGTTAGTATAAGGTGTAGGGGCTATCCCTTGTGGTTGCCCAGATAAATCCGTCTCATACGTGGTGTCTCTTTTTTAATAAAAAGTTGAGCCACAAACACGTATACAAAAAGAAAAATTATTATTTTTGCTGATGGTAAATAACGAAAAATATTTAATTTTTT
>DCIP01000158.1 GCA_002317115.1 Candidatus Scybalocola fimicaballi | reverse complement strand
TGCCAGTAAGAGTCACTCCTGAACTAATAAAAGATGATTATAGATACTTTAATCAAATAATTTACCGCTTCGATCCATCAGAAAAAGACGCAATCATAGAAAGTTTGTTTGGACAGACAGCATTGCTTTCAGAGTATGGTAATTTCGATTGGATTGATGCAAGATCCAAAGGTCATTGCTATGGAGAACCTCTAAAAGAGTTTATTTCAGGAAGTGAAAGTTCTATCCTTGATGAGTTGTGGTATTTTGTTGATTCTAACAACGACGTAAAAGAGATTGTATTTAGTGAAGACTCTAAATCCTCTTATTTCACTATCAACGACTTTTGGAGTCAAATAAGCGAAGATGGAATAGTCGAACCTCCAACACAAAAATAATTCATCCCTATTACTCCAGACTAAAAACACATCAACGCATTTATACAAAGAATCCCGAAAGTATTTGGCTTTCGGGATTTTCGTTTTCGTCTTCGTTATTCAACAACATTTCCAAACAAATCGAAATAGTCGCAGTCTGTAATTTCCACATTGTAGAATTCACCGATTTGCATATCGTTTTCAGATTTCTTCACAAGCACCTCCTGATCCACCTCTGGCGAATCAAATTCAGTGCGGCAGATGAAATATTCCGCGTCTTCACGATCACAAATCACCTTCATCTTCTGCCCTACTCTCTCACCATTCTTCTGCAATGCTATGCGCTCCTGCACCTTCATCAAAGCGTCAAGACGCTCCTGTTTTGTCTCAAACGGAATATCATCCTCATAATGCTTGGCTGAATACGTGCCCTCCTCCTCAGAGTAGGCAAAAGCACCCATACGGTCGAATTTAGTATCCTTGACGAATTGCAAAAGCTCATTGAAATCCTCTTCCGTCTCACCAGGATGACCAACGATGAATGTTGTTCTCAAAGTGATTCCAGGCACCTCACGTCGCACACGCTCAATAAACTCGATTGTATCCTCTTTTGTGACGTGGCGCAGCATCTTCTTTAGCATGTTCGTAGTGATATGCTGAAATGCGACGTCGAGATATTTGCAGACGTTGCTGCGCTCATTCATCACACGCAACAAATCCCATGGGAAATCAGATGGATAAGCGTAATGAAGACGGATCCACTCCACACCTGGAATGTCCGACAGTTTCTCCACCAACTCCGGCAGCATAACCTTGCCATACAAATCCTTACCGTATGACGACAAATCCTGCGCGATAACCTGCAACTCCTTCACTCCCGTCGCAACCAATCTCTTTGCCTCATCAACCAACTCCTCCATCGGAATTGATCTATGCGGACCTGTGATGATTGGAATAGCACAGTATGAGCAACGTCGGTTACAACCTTCGGAAATCTTCAAATATGCGTAATGTTTTGGAGTCGTGATATCACGAGTGGTAGAAAGAGAGTCGTCGTATGAATGGCCAAGGTCCTCAATCATCTTTTTCCACGTAAACTTGCCATAATACTTATCAACTTCTGGAATTTCTTTTTCCAAATCAGCAAGATAACGTTCTGAAAGACAACCCATCACAAACAACTTGTCAATCTTATGCTTCTTTTTCAGTTCACAAAGATTCAAGATTGTATTGATAGACTCCTCTTTAGCGTCGCCAATGAATCCACACGTATTGACAACGACTGTGGATCCGGTAATCTTATCTGAATCGTGGCGACAATTATATCCCAACTTCTGCAGTTGAGCACTCAAATGCTCCGAATCCACAAGATTCTTCGAGCATCCAAGATTGATAAACTCAATTGTGTTATTTTTCTTCATTCTTGAATAGAGAATCAACAAACTCACGTCGGTCGAACACCTGCAAGTGCTCGATACCCTCACCTACACCAATATATCTAACAGGAATCTTAAACTGATCTGAGATACCGATCACCACTCCACCCTTAGCTGTACCGTCAAGTTTGGTGATAGCAAGAGAAGTGACATCAGTGGCCTTAGTAAACTGTTTAGCCTGCTCGTAAGCATTCTGACCTGTAGAGCCGTCAAGCACAAGCATCACATCATGTGGTGCATCAGGAATGATTTTCTTCATCACCTGCTTGATCTTAGTAAGCTCATTCATCAAGTTAATCTTATTATGTAGACGGCCGGCAGTATCAATGATTACGACGTCGGCATCCTGAGCCTTAGCAGAAGCGATAGTATCGTAAGCCACAGCAGCTGGATCCGAACCCATGTTCTGGCGAATCACTGGGCATTCCACACGCTCACCCCAAACAGCAAGCTGTTCGATGGCAGCAGCACGGAAAGTGTCGGCAGCGCCAAGCACCACATTCTTGCCAGCCTTTTTATACTGATAAGCAAGTTTACCGATAGTAGTAGTCTTTCCAGCACCGTTAACGCCCACAACCATAATCACATACGGATGCTTGCCCTCTGGAATTTCAAACTCACCTGTCTGGTCTGTATTGTTTTCTTCAAGCAAAGACGCAATCTCATCACGCAAGATTTCATTCAGTTCATCAGTAGAAACATACTTGTCTCTTGCCACACGAGCCTCTATACGTTCAATGATACGCAAAGTAGTGTCGACGCCGACGTCGGACGTGATAAGCACCTCCTCAAGATTGTCGAGCACCTCCTCGTCTACCTTACTTTTTCCTGCGATGGCACGTGTGATTTTTGAGAACACGCTGGTTTTAGTCTTTTCAAGACCCTTGTCCAACGCCTCCTTCTTTTCCTTTCCAAATAAACTGCTAAAGAAACCCATACTATATTTGATAAGATTACGATACAAAATTAGTCAAAAATGACAAAAAAGCAACACATTCCTTTTGAATATTACAAAATTATAGTATTTTTGCATCCGTTTTCCTACGTGGTTCAGTAAGACAGCTCAAAAGAGTTGCACCACCGGATCTAATTTAAATTTATATTTAAAATGTACGCAATAGTTGAGATTGCAGGACAGCAGTTCAAGGTCGAGAAAGACCAGACATTGTTCGTTCACCACTTGAACGTTGAGCAGGGCTCAAAGGTAGAGTTTGACAAGGTGTTGTTGATCGACAACAACGGTAGTGTAACTGTAGGAGCTCCTACAATTTCTGGTGCTAAGGTAGTAGCAGAGGTTGTTTCTCCACTAGTTAAGGGTGAGAAGGTTCTTGTATTCCACAAGAAGAGACGCAAGGGTTACCGTAAGTTGAACGGTCACCGTCAGCAGTTCACTCAGGTTAAGGTTAACGAGGTTGTTGCATAATTAAGGAAAGGGTAAAGACATGGCACACAAAAAAGGTGTAGGTAGTTCTAAGAACGGACGTGAATCAGCAAGTAAGAGACTTGGTGTAAAGCTTTTCGGTGGTCAGTTTGCTAAGGCAGGCAACATCATCGTACGTCAGAGAGGTACAGTTCACCACCCAGGTGAAAATGTAGGTATGGGTAGCGACCATACATTGTTTGCATTGGTTGACGGAGTAGTTGTATTCCGCAAGAAGAGAGACAACAAGTCTTTCGTTTCTGTAGAGGCAATCAACGCAGTAGCTGAATAACGAATTGTTTGTTCATAGCTTATAAATTTTGG
>DCIP01000034.1:20647-47344 GCA_002317115.1 Candidatus Scybalocola fimicaballi | reverse complement strand
CTGCAGCTGAGTACGCAGAGAATATTGGAATTCGCCTTGAGTCGACAATCGGTATTTATGGCACAGGTCTTCTTGACGCTATCAGAGATGAGGATATCACTAAACAGTGGCAGGCAGAGTCGCCATACGTCACTCTAAACCCTGCAATGTGGGATCAAGGAGCAAATACATGGAAGAGTTATTATAGCAATTCGAAGCAGGGCGACGGTACTAAATACGTCCGCCGATTCACTTATGCTATGAGCCGTGGTCCACTGTTGGATGCTGCAGGCGCGAATGCTATTTGGAATATCACCAATGTGACTCGTCCAGACCGTCGTTACCATTATCTTGACCTTGCTGGTAAATATTATGCAGAGAAATCATCACAAGATCCAGAGGTTCAAGCTGGTTTTGCAGACTATATAGCAATGGTTGATCCCGACCAAAAACATCCTGAGTGGCATACAGACGATGTGGCAAGCAATATCAAAACTTATTTGACAAGTCAGAGTCTTGAAGCAGAGATGACAAACACTCAATACAAGAATTTTATGATTTGGCATCGTGGACTTGCTGTCCCAGCTGCACGAAACACCACTACTGAGGATTTCAAGGCTGGAAAACAACTCTTTACTGAATTAGGTTGCGCACAGTGTCATCGTCCATCGTGGATAACAGGTGATGATGCAATTCAAGATCCAAACAAGTTGTTCGACGACGCTGATATGCCTCACTATCCAAACCAGAAGATTTGGCCTTACACAGATATGGTACAGCACCGTCTTTTCATGAAAAACGATATCCGTACAGGTTGGTGCCGTACAACTCCTCTTTGGGGACGTGGATTGGCAAGCAAATGTGGATCTGGTGTAGAAAGAATGCACGACTGCCGTGCAAACAATGTTGTTGAGGCTATCATGTGGCATGGCTGCACAAGTGAGGGCGGAACGAGTGATGCTTATGAGACTGTTTTGAAATTCAGAAAGTTGAATAAGACACAACGTGATCAGCTTGTATATTTCATTGAGTCTATATGATATTCTCTTGTCATAATAATAAAGTATTAGTTTATATCCTATACACACTTCTCATAGTGTGTATGGGATTTGCTTCGTTTGTGGAGAAAATTCACGGTAGTGATTTTGTTGGAAAGAACATATATGGCTCATGGTGGTTTATCACTTTATGGGCTGTTCTGACAATAGTTTCTTTACTTTTCTTAATTCAGAAGAAAATCTATAAACGTGTTGCTGTTTTGCTTTTGCACGTTTCCTTTATGGTGATTCTGATCGGTGCGTTTGTCACTCACCTTACATCTGAAAGTGGCACTGTTCATCTAAGAAAAGATGTTAATGTGTCTGCTTTTACAACAGACAATGGTGTTGAGAGAGAATTTCCATTTTCGATGAGACTTGCTGATTTCAAGATATTGTATTATCCTGGCACTGATGCCGTAATGGATTATCGTTGTGAAATCGACGTCGAAATAGAAGATAAATTTGAAAAGGTATCAGTGTCTATGAATAAGATAGGTAAAGTTTCTGGATATCGTTTCTATCAGTCGTCATACGATTCCGACGGAGAAGGCACGCATTTGCTTGTGGCATACGATCCCTATGGAATAGCAATTACATATTTTGGCTATTTGTCATTGCTCGTCAGTTTATTGTGGGTGATGTTTTCAAAACAAACACGAATCAGAGAGTTGTATCGTAAGGCGACGGTGCCGATGATGTTATTGATGCTCTCATTTGCACAAAATGTGAATGCATCCGTGGAGACGCGAGATCTCGCGTCTTCTTATGGATTAGTCAACAAAGAAATTGCCGATGAATTCGGCAAAATTGCGGTTTTGTACAATGGTCGTATCTGTCCTCTCAACACAGCGGCGTCGGAATTTGTTACCAAACTGTCAGGCAAAAGTTCATGGAATGGCTACTCTGCAAACGAGATATTTGTAGGATGGATGATTTACTATACTCAGTGGGAAAAGCAGAAACTAATTAAAGTGAAGAGTGGGGAAGTGCAGAAACTCATCGGAATTGATGATAAATGGGCTTCGGTCTTAGATTTCTATACTCAAAATCATAAATATAAACTGTCAGGTAAGGCAAATGATACAAGTTTGCCAGCGTCTTTACGAAAATCAATACGAGAGACAGATGAAAAATTGCAGGTCGTGACGATGTTTTATAATAGTGAGATGCTTCATATATTTCCGTTGAATGTCGACGGGAAACTCACTTGGTTCACTCCTGGAAGCCCTGAGTTGCCAACAAAGGTTGATGAGGCTGAATTTCAATTTATCAACCATGCAATGGATGAATTCACTAAATGTGTTTTGGTTAATGACGTCGCAAAGGCAAAACATATTATAGCTAAAATCAAACTGTATCAGAAAGAGAAAGCTGGGGAAATTCTTCCGTCGCCAACTAAATTGAATTCTGAAATTTTTTACAATACTCTCCAACATTCCAATTGGATCGTCTATTTGTATTTGACTTTGAGTATAATTCTTTGTTTTACATCCCTTGTTAAAAGAAGTAAACCGATTAAATATATTCACGTCGCAATAATCATCCTTGCTCTGGTTTGGCTTACAACGCTTTTAGCTTTACGTTGGTGGATTAGTGGGCATGTTCCGATGAGCAACGGAGCAGAGACGATGCTCTTTATGGCATGGATCACACTTGTCATCACATTAGTCGCTAGTAAAAAGATTTCTGAACTTATCGCATTCGGACCAGTGGTGTCGGGATTTTGTATGCTTGTATCAACTATTGCACTCAATTCTCCACAGATTACCAATCTAATGCCTGTGCTTCAGTCTCCATTGTTGTCAATCCACGTCGCAATGGTTATGATTTCGTATTCGCTATTTGCGATGGTAACACTTATTGCTGTGTATGGATTGATACTTTATAAAAAAAATAATGTAGTTGAATTAGAAAGAATGACTGCCTTGTCAACTCTTATACTTTATCCTGCAGTTTCGTTTCTGGCAATAGGAATTTTTATCGGTGCAGTTTGGGCGAATGTATCGTGGGGTTCATATTGGTCGTGGGATCCAAAGGAGACGTGGGCATTGATCACACTTATGATTTATGCTGTTCCGCTACACAAATCCTTTATGCCATCGTCTCCAATCAAACATCATTTATTCATTTTGATTTCATTTTTGACTGTTTTGATGACATATTTTGGCGTTAATTACTTTCTTTCTGGTATGCATTCGTATGCTTAAATTTTAATATATATTAACTGAATTTTAACTATTCCGTGCTTATTATTCAGTGTTTTAGGGGAAATGTTAAGTAAAATGTTAATTAATATTAAAAACTGATGAATAAATATGTTAAAAAAAATCGTGGTGATACAATGAATAAAAAAAAGATATATTTTTGCATCGTTGAAAGAACTGATGATAAGTGGTGTATTTGTAGTGAAAAGTTTATAGGGGATCAGAGAATGCGAAATACTTTTCTAATCCTGACTAAAACCGAATATATCCAGCATTGTTTTTTCCATTTTTCGTGAACGTATAGTGGGGTTGCTTGCGTTTATGAAAGCATTTAAGGGTTTTTATTATTAGAGTTTAGATTATTTGATTATTAAAGGATTTATGGAAATAAAGGTATTAGGTACTGAATGTGCTATTAGCAATTCGTTGGAGCGTTTTGTCAATAAGGCAATTGACGATTTGGCATTGGACGCAAAGATTACTAAGGTAGAAGATATGATTGAGATTTTTAAGTTTGATTTTTTGACGCTTCCAGCTTTAGTCATTGATAATGTGGTTGTTGGAAATGGAAAGATGTCATTTGATGAGATAAAGGATTTGTTAATCGACAACAAAAAGAATTTTGTTGGTACTGAGATGTACATATCCTAAAATATGAAAAACCTTATGGTACAGAGATAATTTACAGTATAAAGACGATTCGAAAGAGTCGTCTTTTTTTGTTTCAGGTTTAGACAAGTTATCTTATTGATTTTACAGCAAATATGCTGACTTCGTAAAGCAAGTAGATTGGTAAACTAACAACCATTAGTGTCATGACATCGGTAGTTGGTGTTATGATGGCTGCGATGATGAGAATAATCACAATGGCATGTCGACGGTACTCTTGCATGAATTCTGGTGTGAGTATACCTAATTTGCCAAGAATCACACATAATATAGGCAATTCAAACACTATTCCAAGCATCAGTGTCAACATGGTCAATGTGTCGATATATGAACTTAAGGTGATGATGTTCTTCACTTCCTCACTGACTTGGTAATCGCCTAAGAATCTTAACGTTAGTGGAAATATCAAGAAATATGAGAGTGCTACTCCCGTCATAAACATAAAATATCCAGCTCCAATCAATAGTTTGGCATACTTACGCTCGTTGTAATATAAGGCTGGTGAGACGAATGCAAAGATGGAGTAGAGTATGTATGGGCTGACGCAGATGATGCCGATGATGATACTCACCTGCATGTGTACTGCAAACTGTGATGTCAACTCGGTGTTGATGAGTTGGAGTTTGAAATCATCAATCTCTCCAAACATCGAAAATAATTGGTAGGTTATGAAATCGGACTTAGATGGAGCCAAGACGACGGAAAACACCTCCGTCTTCAGTGTAAATGCGACAATCGCACCTACTAATACGACTATGACGATGCGTATTAAGTAGGTGCGTAATTCGTCTAAATGATCCCAAAAGGATGGCTCTTGATTTGTCACTACTCGTTTTATGCCTTAGTGGATTTCTCGTCCTCGTCGTCTGTTGTGACTTCTTTCATTCCGTCTTTGAAACTGCGGACTCCTTTTCCAAGTCCACGCATCAATTCAGGAATTTTCTTGCCGCCAAACAATAGTAGAATGACAAGCATGATCACTAATAGTTCTGATCCTCCTAATCCAAGAAATAGAAGTACAAAATTAGTATATGACATATTAGGGAATTATTTGTTTAATACATATTTAAGCAATGCGTATCCACCGAACAACTGCATCAACATTCCTGGAACGCCAACTCTGAAATCGCTGATTGCAGCGTAGAAATTAGGCTGGAACAATGCAAATTCAGCTAATGTTCCAATCACTTGGTATGTTAGGATTGTTGCTAACAATGTTAACAATGTCACTTTCTTTGATTTTTCTGCCACCATTGCCGCTACTACTGCCAAAACAACTGATTTGCAAAGGATTGAAGGCAAAACTGCCAATGGAGGCATGCCAAAAAGCAAATGATTGACAATTGGAGAGAAAACAGCTGTGATTAATCCAACAGCAAAACCATACTTATATGCTCCAATCAATGTGAATAGATAGATTGGTAGCCAAACGTGACCTGCGTGGCTTCCGCCTGCGAAGTGGCACAACTGTGGCATAAGCAAATTGCCAATAACAAATAGCGTCGACATCAAATATGTCTCAGTCTGATTTAGCTGATAGCTGTGTAATGATGAATTAGTATTCATGAAGATTATTTTTTCACTTTGTGAATGTTATTTTATGCAAAAATAATATTATTGTGTCGATTGACAAAATTTTATTTGCTTTCGTTTTTATCCAATTTTTCCTCTAAATGCTTGATCATGCTTTTTAATTCGTTGATTTCCTGCATTATTTCGGGGTTCGTTACTTTCTTGATCTTCATTTTCTCTTTTACATCTTTGATATCATCGTCGTCGGAAAGATCACTTGTGGCATTTACAACAACTCCTACCACCACGTTCAACACGATATATGAAGACATCATCACAAATGGAACAAAGTAGCACCATGCCCAAGGATAAACTTGCATGACAGGTCTGGCTATACCCATTGACCAACTTTCAAGTGTAGTGACTTGAAATAGAGTGTACATCGTATCTCCCAATGTGCCAAACCATTGTGGAAAGGCCTCGTGGAAGAGGTTTTGTCCTATGATTCCGAAGATATAGAAAATGATCAAAAGCAGTACGGCTGCCCAGAAGACGTGTGGGGCTGAGACCAAAATAGCTGATACTATGTGGCGTAATTTTTTTAATGACGACACCATTCTCAATGCTCTCAACACTCTGAAGATTCGGAATGTGATGGCTGCTCCTGATTCTGGTAGAAATGCGATCGCTACAAGTAGGAAATCAAAGATATTCCATCCGTTTAGAAAGAATCTCCAGCCTTTGGCGATTATTCTAAGAATAATCTCTATTGTGAAGATTACGACACTGATAGACAGTATGAGCTCCAGAAAGTCGCCAAATTTAGTGTAAATTGTTTCGCTGGTAATTAATCCAAGTACGATTGAATTGAAAAGTATTATCAGGACTATAGCATTCTTGAATGTTCTGCTATCTGTTAAATTAATGCAAAACTCTCGTATTTGTGTGAATATGTTCATATATTAGTTTTAAGTGCTATCTTATTCAAAACCAATAGCTAAGTTGTCAAAAGCAAAGTTGATATTCTCTGGGGTCATGTCCTCAATGTCAGAATGTAGTCCGATATGGTGACACATGTGAGTAAAGAATGTCTGTTTTGCTCCTATTCTTTTTGCCATTTCCATAGCTTCGTCGAAATTCTGATGTGAGTGATGCTCTTTCATTCTCAAACAGCCAATCACCACGACTTCCAAATCTTTCAATTTGTCGTATTCAGCATCGTTTGATAGACGGGATACGTCTGTGATGTATGCGAAATCGCCAATTCTATAACCCATTATCTCCATTTGCCCGTGCATCACTCTGATTGGAATTACTTCAACTTCACCGTCGCAAATGGTAAATGGATTATAATCAATTCTTTTAAGTTCGAGCGACGGTACTCCTGGATACGGATTTTCTACAAAGCAATAGTCATACATCTGTTTTACAGCTCTTTCTGTCTGCTCGTCAAGATATAATGTTTGATTGCCCAACGAACGCAAATCGTTGATTCCTCCAATGTGATCGATATGTTTGTGTGTCAATAGGATAGCGTCAATTTTATCAATGCCATGATACAATGCCTGCTCACGGAAATCTGGTCCGCAGTCGATAAGTATATTCTTGTCGTTCACTTCCAAGAACACACTCGCGCGCAGACGTTTATCTCGCACGTCATTTGATTGGCATACTTCGCAATTGCATCCTAACGTTGGCACTCCAGATGATGTGCCTGTTCCTAAAAACGTTAATCTCATTGTTAATCAAATATATATCAGAATATGTCAATGTATCGGCTTTTGTCTGCCGTCATCAAGATTCTCCAGTTTTGTGGGTAAAGATTGTTGGTGCGGTCGCCAAGATTCTTAACGAATCCGATAGGCACATTCTTATATGTGAGCATCAACCATCCTTTTTTATCACTCTCCACCTCAATATTGTCTTTTCTCAAGAAGGCAATAGCTCGTTCCCAGTCGACTTCCTCTTTCTCAAAGAAATCTTTATTCACAATATTGCTTATGGCAAGGTTGTGCTGTGGAATGATGTCTTTTCCTTTCTGTATGTAGACGGGGATTCCGTACTGAAGCAGACGAATATTCTGATTCAAAAACTGTATAAGTTGCTCGAATTCAGTAGGGTAAGCTATGCCGTCGACGACGGTAATAGAAGCGTCGTCAATCCAGTTCATCACTTCTGACGGTGTTGGCTGGCTAACGTTTCCTTTGCCTTTCTTCTTATCTTGCTTTGTTCGGATTGAAATTTCATCTTCTGGCTGTGTTTTGCGGAATGCGGCAATGTAGAATCCCTCTCCTTTGGTTTTATGAGGATAGAAATGATAACCACATTTATCTTTTGTCACTCCGCTATCTGATGGAAAATCAATATCTAAGATTTCAGCCCCAAGTTCATCTGCAATCCACTGTGCATTCTCGTCGTCCTCATGAGGATTGAACGTACATGTGCTGTAGATAAGAATTCCGTCTTCTTTGAGCGACGGGAAAACATCGCTAAGAATAGTGCGTTGTCTGTCCGCACACATCTTCACATTGTCTCGACTCCATTCAGAAACTGCCACTTCATCTTTTCTGAACATTCCTTCGCCTGAGCATGGAGCGTCGACGAGGATAAGGTCGAACAAACCTGTCAATTCTGTGAATGATGAGGGCATTACAGAGCAAACTGCTGTGTTGGCGAATCCCCATTTTGAAACATTCTCACACAGTGTCTTTGTTCTTGTCTTGACTACCTCATTACTCAACAAAAATCCCTTTCCATCGAGTAATGATGCCAAGTGTGTTGTCTTTCCACCTGGTGACGCGCATAAATCCAGCACCACCGGACTCTCGACTTCACTCATATACTGCTTGAACACTTGTCCGACAGCCATTGAACTTGCCTCCTGGACGTAGTAGGCTCCTGCATGAAACAAAGGATCCATTGTGAATGTAGGCCTATCGTTGAGATAGAATCCCTCTTCGCACCATTTGACTTGCTCCAATGAGCCATTTTTTACGTTGTCAATCTTACGTCGGTTAAGACGAATGCTTGACACAGGCTCAGTAGCCAATGCATCAATCAACTGTTGATGCTCGGCTGGCAAGTATTCACGCAAGTCAGCAATGAAATCGTCAGACAACTGTATATTTTCCACTATTATCTATCTAATTTAAGCACCATGCAAGAACGAGCAGGAATGTATAGTTTCAACCATTCCTTACCTGCTGATGTATGATTTGTATCTTCCATCGTAAAATGCTCCTGATTCTCATCCACCTGGCCAAAACCACCAAACTTATTTGAGTCTGATGATAAGACCATAGTATATTTGCCTGCTGGTGCAAGGATTCCGTAATCAGTAAACGATTTGTTTGGATGAAAATTGAAGACGAACACAAGGTCTTCTCTGCGGAATGCAAGAACTTGGTCGCCACTATTATCCCAAAGCACCTCAATCGGACACTGATTGAATTTATGGACGTTGCTGACAAGTTTGATGATTGCCTTGTCCCAGTCTCCCAAATATTTGTATTTCAAATCAGTATCATCAACCAAATGCCACTGACGACGGGCGTATTTGTATGACCAACCGTTTCCTTCACGTGGAAAATCGATCCACTCTGGATGTCCAAACTCATTACCCATGAAGTTTAGATAACCGCCGTTGATTGACGACAATGTGATTAGTCGGATCATCTTGTGGAGTGCGATTGCACGGTCGAGCATATATGAACTGTCGAATAGTCTCGACATGTGCCAGTACATATCGGCGTCGGCAAGACGGAACATGATAGTCTTGTCTCCAACCAATGCCTGGTCGTGGCTTTCTGCGTAGTTGATTGTCTTCTCTTCAGCTCTATGGTTGGTTAGAACCCAAAGAATATGTCCTGGCTTCCACTCCTCATCCTTAACCTCCTTGATCATCTTGATCCAGAAGTCAGGGATTCCCATAGCAAGACGGTAGTCGAATCCCATACCTCCGTCTTCGATCTTGGCTGCGACACCTGGCATTCCGCTCACTTCCTCAGCGATAGTGATTGCGTATGGATGAACCTGGTGGATAAGCTTGTTTGCCAAAGTCAAGTAGCAAATTGCGTCGCCATCCTGATTGCCATTGAAATAGTTGTCGTAGCTTCCGAAGACGTTGCCCATCGCGTGGTCAAGGAAAAGCATTGAGCTTACACCGTCGAAACGGAAACCGTCAAATTTGAATTCGTCAAGCCAATATTTACAGTTGGAAAGCAAGAAGTGAAGCACTTCTGGTTTCTCATAGTTGTAGCAAAGAGAATCCCACTGTGGATGCTCACGTCTCCAACCGTCGTGAAAATATTGGTATGGAGTACCGTCGAACAAACCAAGACCTTCAACCTGATTCTTAACTGCGTGAGAATGAACGATATCCATAATCACTGCCAATCCACGTTGATGAGCCTCGTCGATTAGTTGCTTCAACTCTTCAGGAGTTCCGAAGCGTGATGACGGTGCGAATAGGCTTGACACATGATATCCGAAAGAACCGTAGTAAGGATGCTCCTGGATTGCCATAATCTGAATACAGTTGTATCCGTCAGCGACGATACGAGGAAGCATATTCTCACGGAATTCATTATATGAAGTGACTTTCTCCTCCTCTCCACTCATACCGATGTGGCATTCGTAGATAAGAAGCGGAGACACATTTGGCTTAAACTGCTTGATCTTGAATTTATAAGGTTTTTCTGGAGCCCACACCTGAGCGGAGAAAATCTTTGTGTTCTCATCCTGCACCACACGTCGGCACCAAGCAGGAATACGTTCGCCTTCACCACCATTCCAATGAACCTTTAGTTTGTAAAGATCCTCATGCTTCATGGCAGATTCTGGCATCTCGATTTCCCAGATTCCGTTATCCTTACGCTTCAACGAGTAAGCGTCGTCTTCTTTCCAATTATTGAAGTCGCCAATGATATAGATAGCTGTAGCGTTGGGAGCCCACTCGCGCAAAACCCATTTCTTTCCGATCTTGTGCAGACCGAAATAAAGGTGTCCAGACGCAAAGTCAGCAAGATTATCTTTGTCTCCGACCAAAGAAGATTCCTTCCACATAAAATGTTTGTATCTTCCTACAAGCGCATTCTCAAATGGTTTGAGTTGCTGGTCGTATTTCACCAAGTTTAGCATATCCATAGTCAATCCTCCATATTAAGTTTTTCACAACGAATTTACAGAATCGTTGTTTAAATGGCAAATTGTAAGTCTTATAATTTGATTTTTACCACGATTTTTTTCTCGTATCCGCTGCCGATTATAGGAGCGTGGCCATCCGACGGAAAGAAGATTACGAAATCCTCTGGTGTCAAACGGAAAAATCCAGTTGACATCTCTTTATAGATAACATAGTCTTTTTCAGCACTTTGTCTGTCAATGGTTTTACACTCTGGGCGTGGAATAAAACCGCAAGTCTCTTCGCCTACGATTGGCACCTGAATGTCAATATGAAGATCGTGAGCTTCAGGCAGAGCATCCTCTTTCGCACGAAGAGTTGGCTCGTCGACGTTGATGCGCACATCGTCGTCGACAACTATTTTACTTCCTCCTGGAATATCTTTAAAATCGTGAGAGAAAATATAATCGAAAGCGATTTTGAATTTTGGGTGAAGCGAGTAATATTTCGATGCTTCTGATAATTTGTCTAATACCATTGCATTATTTTTTTATTTGATGCAAAAATAAATTTAAAATATTGAATAACGAAAATTATTGAGTATGTTTGCAAAGGATGATAATGTTATTGATGAATTGGAAAATGATAATTAATTAATGCCAATGAAACACAGATTGTTTATTCCGTTGATGACTGCCATATTATGTGGAGCATCATGCACATCAAGTAAGCAGGTTGAGGAAAAGTCGAGCATAGGTCGAAATATGCAGGACATTGAAATCTATTTTGATTCTATATCACCACGTTTTATGGGATCAATTATGATTACCAAGGGAGATTCTTTGATTTTCACGAAGAATATAGGATATTCCGACGTCGAGAAAAAGACTCCAATTACCGACACTACCCAATTTAAGATTGGTTCTATTTCAAAGTCGTTCACTGCAATTTTGACATTGAAAGCGATAGAGAGTGGTAAACTTTCTATGGATGACAAACTTATCAAGTTTTTCCCAGACCTAAATATTCCTAACGCTGACAAGATTACCATCTATCATCTGCTTCATCATCGTAGCGGTATTCAGGATTATTTTAATGAGGTTGATCAAAAAGAATTGGAATATACTCGTGAACCGCAGACACGTGAGTCCATGTTAAAAAAAATCTCAACCCTTAAATCAAATTTTGAGCCTGGAGAAAAGTTTAGTTATTCCAATACTGGATTTATGTTGTTGGCTTTTATCGTTGAAGATTTAAATTCTAAAAGTTATAGTCAACTTATAAAAGAACAGATTGTTGAGCCTCTTGGTCTTAAACATACTTATTGTTTTAGTAGCGATACTATCGCAACTAAATCATACAAATATGATGAAGGTTGGGTTGTTTCGAAAGAGACAAATCCTTTTGCATGTCTTGGTACAGGAAGTGTTGTGTCGACAACGCAAGATTTACAAAAGTATACTTATGCATTAAAGAATAAATTCTTTGGTGATTATGTCTTCAATCAAATGACAGATTATGTTGAGGGTTATGGATGCGGTGTGGCTGGAATCAAATCTGAGGATGGTAAATTCACAATTTCACATTCAGGATTTATAGATTGTTATTTTTCATTTATGAATTATGACGACGGTGTTGTTATCACTATGTTGCAGAATGGGATGGGGGTGAATGGACTTTCTGTTTTTTGGTCTATAGATCAAGCAATGAAAGGTCAAGAGTTCCCAATTCCTAATTTGTCGTATATGGCTTTGGATAGCACTCAAATTAATGATTATTTAGGTGTATATAAATGTGATGACAGAGTTCTGACTTTCACAAATGACGGAAAACATCTCGTTGCTACTTATAAAAACGGATTTTCTGCCAAACTTGATCCTAAATCAGACAGTTATTTTATTGATTATGCTAATGATGTAGATGTGACGTTTAATTCACAGAAGGATACAGTTTCACATAGAGTGGGAGGATTTAGAAGCACTTTCATAAAACAAAAGTAACTTTTCCCTTCTATAAAAGTAAAAGCCCGACAATCTTGCCGGGCTTTAATCTTTAATCTCTAAGCTCTAATCTTTAATCTCTAAGCTTTAAGCTATTTATTATACTCCGGGAATCTTTGCCCCACGTTCTGCAAATGAGCAGGTACGCACTGAATCCATTTCTGATTGTGTACAGGCTGTTGCGACGGTGGAAGATTCAAACATTCTTTCTTTGGAATGTTGATTGTGAATGTTTTACCTGGATGTTTCTTCAAACTGTTGTCTCTCATCCACGCGTTGCTGTCCTTCAAAATCTGTAGCGTGATTCCGTATGATTTTGCAAACTCAGTCAAGTTTGGAATTGCAGTGTCGACCTGCACTGTGAATGTCTCAACTGGGAAATACAACTCATTCTGAGTCAAATAGAAGCCGACGCGTGAAGGATCTTCCAACACATATTTAGCCAACAAAATACGGTAGACATATCTGTTTGTCTCCTCGCTAAACTGCATATCGAAGAAATTCTTTGTTTGCTGCGCCTCCATTTGGCGGACAACTCTTGCTCTACCTGTGTTGTAAGAAGCTGCGGCAAGTGTCCAGCTTCCAGTTGCGTCGTATGACTGCTTCAAGTGGCGGCAAGCTGCACGAGTGGCTTTCTCAAGATTGTAGCGCTCGTCCACGTCGGGAAGAACCATTAGTCCAGCTTCTTTACCTGTTTGCTCCATAATCTGCCAGATTCCAGCAGCTTTTGTTGGCGACAAAGCACGTTGGTCCAAACAACTTTCTATAACTGCCAAATATTTGAAGTCGTCAGGAATACCTTCTTCTTTTAAGATCTTCTCAAGAATAGGGAAGTAGCGGTTTGCACGCTTGATCATCAAGAAAATACTTGAATGGAAATAGCTGAAACTCAATAGCTCACGGTCGAAACGCTCGCGCATATAGTAGTTTTTCAACTCTAATTTCTCTCCGCAGAATTCAATGTTTTGTGGGATCGACGGTGCAATATAGATCTGAGATGGATCAACAGCACAAGCTGTACCTGATGAGACACTGTTGTCGTTGTTGTCGGCAATCATACATTGAGAACATAGTAGTGTTGTGGCCAACGTCGCACCACCTGCTAATATCTTGAATTTCATTTTGTTTTTAGTCATTTTAAGTACGTAGTAATCTTGATTTTCTCCAACTACGCGTGGAATATTAGTGTAGGGCAATTACCTTCAAATACAATTCGTCTTGTGACACCAGTCTCGCCTGTGTTGAAAATACGTGAGATAAGTTTGCCTCTATGAGTTGTCATAGATAAGATAGAGGTATTTTTCTCTTTCATGTAGTCACGGATGCTTTTAAGCGGATTGGCACCATCCAAAATGGCTGTGTCAGCTTTAGCAGTAGGGTAGTGTTCTGCAAAATAACTCTTAATGCCATTAAGTTTGATTTCATTCCAAGTCTCTTTGGTGCCAGATTCACGGAAGTGGACAAGGTTGATATTGATCTCCTTAAATGAAAGACGTGACATCATCTTAGAGAAAGCTACCAGGTCACGGTCGTCGAAATTTGTGATGAACATGATATCCTTTACCATGTCGACGCTGTTGAATTCGATGTTTTCTGGCACTACAAACACTGGTATTGGAGCACCTTCAGCCACTTCTGCACTGACACTTCCGATCAAGTCAGCCTCTTTCTTTCTCTTTTCACGTGTCGCCATGATGATTAATTCAGGGCGAAGAACGTCAGAATATTTGATGATTTGCTCCTCAGGAACACCTTCCAAAGCTATACATTTGAATTTGACATCTGCAAGCTCACCGGAGTCAATTCGTTGTTGTATAGTGTTTTGAAAATCCTCAGCACGTTGTTTTGCTTCTGAATGTGCTCGCTCGACACGTTCACGTAGAGCCTCTTTGTCGTAGTCGAACATACGGTTGAGAATAGTGCGTCCTTCTGTCTCCTCAGTGATGTACACGTTGAGCATCTCCACTTCTGCACCAATAGCTTTGGCCCATGAAAATGCCAATGGAAATGCTTTTTCTGAAGTAGGAGTGTAGTCGAAAGGAAGAAGAATTACCTTACGGTTGTTTGCTTCCGCGTTAGCAACTCGTTTTGCTTCATTCAAATCCATACTTTCGACTATGGATAATGCTTTGGATAAATCAGACTCAGAAATCTTCACTCTAAAACTTGCTGTAAGTGAAGGAAAAAGCTGATTTACCTCCTCTGTGAAAGCATCGATTCCATTCGCTTTCAGAATGTGAACCAACATCTCTGCCTTCAACTCAGAATGTATAGCCAATGTCACAAAATTATCCATGGTAAAATATGAATTTCAAATTTGATGTAAAAATAGTAAAAATAAATTTAATTACAAACAAAAAAGGAGACGGTGTTGTTCACCGTCTCCCATATAATCAGAGTGATAATTTGTCTAAATTACTTCTCTTCCTTGACCTCAACAGCCTCTACGTCTTTTGGCTCATCTTTTTTCTTAGCCAAATACTCAGGAAGGCTCATTCCTGCCTGGTCGAACAAATCCTGCAATGGGGGAACGCTCTTCATCAAACCTGATAGAAAATTGGCTGTGCTTGTCTTGCCATCGCCATTTCCTCCACCGTTATCCCAAACAGTAACCTTATCGATATTGATTCCTTTGACTGCCTCAACCTGTGTCTTAACCAACTCAGGAAGCTTCTCAAGTAGCAATAGTGTGTAAGCCTTTGTAGCGTCGCCACCAGCAGCCTGGATCATCTGATCGTAACCCTGAGCCTGCTTTGACAACTGCTCGTAAAGACCCTTGGCCTGTGCTTCCATCTTAGCGTAGATGGCAGCAGCCTCTCCCTGAGCCTTAACCTTGATTGCCTCAGCCTCTCCCTGTGCCTTGATAGCGATGGCGTCAGCCTCTCCCTTGGCGTTGATAGCAACAGCGTCAGCCTGTCCTTTGGCTGTCACACGTTTCTGCTCTGCCTCAGCCTCTGCTGAAATCACGATACGCTTCTTCTCAATATCCTGAGACACTAGGACGTTAGCTGCCTGTGTACTACGCTCACGCTCAGCACGAGCAAGCTCGGCTTTCTGCTCAGCTGCGTAAGCCTCCTCAAGGGCCTTAGCCTGTGCGATCTTCTCAGCTGCAACTGCCTTACGCTGTGCCTCTGCCTCAGCTGAACGACGGTCTGCATTTGAGTTTGCAATCTCAACCTGTGCCTGGTTCTCACCGGCTACCGCCTTGGCGTTTGCCTCTGATGTGCGGATACGAGTCTCTTTCTGTGCCTCAGCCTCTCCGATAAGACCGATCTTATCCTGCTCTGCAACTGATACCTTAGCCTCGTTGTTTGCCTTAGCCTTACCAGTCTGTCCAAGCTTCTCCTGCTCAGCCACACGAACCTTAGCCTCGTTGATAGCCTTTGCAGCTGCCTCCTGTCCTAGAGCCTCGATATATCCAGACTCATCCTTGATATCGGTTACGTTTACGTTGATAAGCTTCAAACCGATCTTTTTCAACTCAACCTCGACATTGGCTGTGATGTTCTCAAGGAACTTGTCACGGTCTGAGTTCAACTCCTCGATACTCATTGTTGCGATTACAAGACGCAACTGACCGAAAAGAATATCTCTTGCCAACTCCTGGATCTGTGTAGCGCTCAAACCAAGCAAACGCTCAGCGGCTGCAAGCATTGTCTCAGGCTCTGTGCTGATACCTACTGTGAATCGACAAGGCACGTCCACACGGATGTTCTGACGTGATAGTGCGTTTGTCAAGTTGGCATCAATACCGATTGGAGTCAATGATAGATAAGCGTAGTCTTCGATGATAGGCCATACAAATGCACCACCACCATGCACACACTTGGCTGATTTCTTACTTCCGCTACCTCCATAGATTACCAAAATCTTGTCGGATGGACAACGACGGTAGCGATTGATAAGCGCAGCTACCAAACCGATTGCCACTGCAATGAAAATGAAAATTAATTCCATAAAATTTATTAATTATTTATTGTTGTTTTTCAAATATTGTTATTCTTCTGTCGTTTTGTTTGCCAATGATGCGACAAGAAGAATATTGTTGTTCAAAATCTCCATCACCACTACTTTTGTTCCTGTAGGGATCATATCACCATCAGTGACAGCGTCAAGCTCCTGAACAGAACCGTCGAAACTGATTTGCACTTTTCCAGTGCCACTTCTGTTTGCAGGAATTCTTAAGTAGACGCTACATGTCTTGCCTTCTGCTTCGTTGATATCAAATGCTCCGTTAGACTCAAGTTTCATCACTTTCTTCAATAGATAGATGAATGCTACTACAAATGATAATCCGAATAAAACAGCTACGATTCCTAGAAGTATTGAACTTGAAATAGTGTCGTATAAACAAACTCCAGCCCAGCCAAATCCTAACAAAAAGTTGATGGCATTTTTGACGGACAACATGTCAGAAAACCCACTTCCGTCTAACGCGTCTCCACCGTCGAAATCAACATCCATATCGAAATCTCCAAGACCAATCAATGAGATGGCTGTCTGAACAATAAATATTGTGGAAGTCACTATTGCAATGCCCCAATAAACCTTAATTCCTGGTTCCAAATTGTTGAACCAATCTAAAAACATATCCACCATAATCGTGCCCTCCTAATATTAGATTGTTATTAATTATTTTCCTTTCTACAAATATATATTAATCTCTATGAATTCTATATAAAAAAGTGTGAAATCGTAAGGCGATTTAGATTTATTTAACAAATTGCGAAATGAAATACGACAATACATTAGGAATAGTCAAAATCATAAATATGACTCCGTAAATGGCTCCAGAAATATGAGCCTCATGACCAATATTATCCATGTTTTTCTTAGCCATATATGTAGAGTAGGCGAGGAATAGAATTGCAAAGATGAATGCTTTGATCGGAATTGCAAAGAAGAAGTATATTGTCGACAAAGGATTTATTAATATGTATGAAAAGATCACTGCGTTGATTGCTCCCGACGCTCCAATAGCTGTGTATCTTGGATCGTCTTTGTGCATATATAAAGATATGAGTGACGACGCGATTATCGACGTCAAATAGAAGATTATATACATGTAGATTCCATAGATTTCAGCAAACAACTGCTCCATATATGGTCCGAAGAAATATAGTGTCAACATATTGAAAAATAGATGATTCCAATCGGCATGGACAAATCCGTTTGTCACTAATCTGTAGTATTCTTTATTATTAATGACTCTATATGGTTTGAATGACAACTTGTCGAACAATTCTTGATTGTTGAATGCCTGATATGAAATTAGGCATGTGATGCCGATGATGATGTATGTGATCATTTTATTAGTTGTATTTTGTTTTCAAATTGTTTTGCAATTTTAATTAATGCTAAATCTTTTCTTTTACAGTTTTGGGGCAGAAAAACACCATTTGTAGCTGAATCTAATAACATTCCTGTTTTTATTGATTTAATACAAAAATGTTCATTTTTATATATTGCTATCCATGGTGTACCATAGTAACCCATTCTGAATTTTACGTTTTGAATAATTAATGTTTCTCCATTTGATAATTGGAATGAGACGTAGGTTTTTGACGATCCTGTCATATCTGAGTTGTATGGGTTGTCGTCATAAGAAAGTATTTCCGAAATTGTACCTTTGTCAATGTTCTCAATTGTTGTTGTAAAGTTATTATAATATTCCTGATTTTCTTTATAAAAGTAACGAAGCTCATTGCGAATTGATTTTTTATAATTCTCTTTATCGTCAATATTAAGATTAAACTGTATAGTGTCAATTTTTCCCGATTTCATACTTTTTACAATAGTCGAAAATAGAGAGTCTATACTCAATACGTCCATTGCTCCTGGAAATCTTTTCAACATCGTAGAGTCATTATCTGAATTTATGATTTTCTCGATTGTAAATTTTTTCCCTCCTCTTTTATATACAATCCTATTTTCTGTACGATGGCCACTTACACATCCTATAGTACAATGTGCTAATTCTATTTTTTTAACTTGTAATTTGTCAATGTTGTCTAATTGTTGTTTATATGGTTCTAGTTCTTTTGTATCTAAATTGATTTTATACTTATTAAAATTTTTATCTGAAACATATAAACAATTGTTCTTTTGCCATTTGTGCTCTATGTAATTAGGAATTGAATCAAAAAAAATCCAAGAATCTCCTATTTTTTTATAGAATATATCATTGTAGTAAGTTACTAAATAAACAATATCGTTGATTGTGTCTTTATAATAGTCATTATCACTTATTGTCTCATAATTCCAGCTTTCATACCAATAATGTTTATAAACAACTTTATCATCCGCAATATACCAGCGCGGAGATGAATTTTGAGCTAATATATTGATTGTGACAAATATGATTAGTATTTGACAAATGAAGTATGGTTTTATATTCTTCAAACTCATATTTTTTTATGGCAATTATATACGTGTTGTCCAAAGTCGTTTGCTTATTGACGCTCGCCCTCCGGGCTCGCGTTGGAAGGGAGGGGTTAGGGCGTTCCGCCCTTAACAATCCTCTTTGGGACAAATTTATAAATAAAACCTGAAACCTTAAACTTTTTCCTCTTTTGCAATTCAGTTGCATAATACTTCATCTACTTTTGCAGTGTAAATAGAAATTAAATGGTTCAGTTATGATAGAGTTTTTATCATCTTTATGGGTATTGGTTCTTGAAATGGCGCCATACCTACTTCTCGGCTTCTTCATCGCCGGTTTGCTTTACGCATTCATTCCACAGAAAATGTTTGCTAAGCATCTTCACAAACCTGGTTTCAAATCAGTCCTATATTCGACGTTGCTTGGAGTTCCGCTTCCGCTTTGTTCGTGTGGTGTCCTTCCTACTACAGTTTCTTTGCGTAAGAGTGGAGCTTCACGTGGTGCCTGCACTTCATTCTTGATTTCGACTCCTCAAACTGGCGTCGACAGTATTCTTGCAACATATTCATTGCTTGGATTACCTTTCGCTATTATCCGTCCGATTGCAGCCTTGGTGACTGGTTTGATTGGTGGAGTAGTGACAGATATGTCTTTCAAGGACGAGGCAGAAATCGAGGTTGTTGATAGAAAGAGAGAGAATAAGAATCTTTCTTTCATGGAGAAATTGAAAGTTGCATTCAGTTATGCTTTCGATGAATTGCTTGAAGACGTGGGTAAATGGTTGGTTATCGGTTTGCTAATCTCCGCGTTGATCACTGTTGCTGTGCCAAACGATTTCTTCTCAGCTTTACAGGATTATCCATTCTTGAATATGCTGATCGTCCTTGTGATTGCGATTCCAATGTACACTTGTGCTACTGGTTCAATTCCGATTGCATTATCTTTGATGATGAAGGGAATGACTCCTGGTGCGGCTTTCTTGCTTCTGATGGCTGGTCCAGCAATTAACACTGCTTCTATGCTTGTGATTAACAAGGCTTTCGGTAAGAAGCAGACAATTATCTACATTGTATCAATCGTGTTGGGAGCCATCATTTTCGGATTGGGAATGGATTATCTAATGCCACGAAGCTGGTTTGATGTAAGTTCAATGACAGCGGCTGTTTCGTGTTGTGAAGAGGGACATAATGAATGGTTCAGCATCATTTGTAGCGTCGTCTTCTTAATCCTATTGATTAAGGCATTGCTAAACGGATTCCATCACCATGGAGAGTGTGGTTGTGGATGTGGTTGTGGTGATCATGATGACGACGTTGATGGATGCCATTGTCACGGTGGAGAGTGTCACTGCCATGATCATGATGACGACGATGATTGTCACTGCCATGATGGAGAATGCCACTGCCACGAAGAGAAAGAGATTTCGCTAAAGATTAAAGGAATGTGTTGCAGCCATTGTGCAAACAATTTGAAGGAAGGATTTCTTGCCAAAGATGAGATTGAGAGTTGTGACGTCGATCATAATTCTGGTCTGGTGAATATCAAATTCAAAGAAGGCAAGAGTTTGACTATCGAACAGTTGAAAGAAGTAGTTGATGGTTTTGGCTATGAGATAATTTGATATGATAATTAAATTAATAAGGTAAAAAAAGACGTCATCTCATTCGAGGTGACGTCTTTTATTGTAAAGAGTAAGTGATTTTACTTTAGAACTACCTTCTTGATATAAGAATCTTCAGCTGTAACAACTTTTACTAGATACATTCCCTTTGCAAAAGAAGAAAGATCAAGTGAAACATTGTTAGAGTTTACAGACTGTTCGATCAAAGTATTGCCAGCGATATCCATCACAGAAACTTCTTTGATGTCATTTGCAACAACGTTGATATATCCAGAAGTTGGATTTGGATAGATTACAATTTCGGAGTTTGATGAATTGTCAGTAATAGATGTGACGACATTTCCTCCTACATTGCCACTCTCGTAATTATATATATCATTTACATTAAATCTGTCTGAAATAGAAGTGAAGCATAGATAATCATTGGTAGAACGATTTCCTCCTTTACCTGAATAATTATTAGTGGCTGGTTCTCCTATTCTTACTTTAAATAACGATCCGTTTTTAATTGAAGTTCCAGATTTAAGTGAGATCGCTTTGGAAGATGTTAAATTTGTTTCTCCACTTTCTACAACAAAAGCACCTTCTTCGACCTTGTTTGTTACATTCTTACCGGTTGTGATTTTGTTTGCAACAATATCATGGAATCCGTTCAATGACATATTTTGAAGGTCAAGATTTTGTCTTGAAACAGTTACGTATGGCACATAATTTGTCTTTGTAATTGTTATATAACAAGGCACATTGACATCCTTTAATGAAACAATAGTATTATTATTATAGTCGAATGTCTTGTAATATGATTTACCCATATCTGCTATACTACAAACTGTAAGTTTAGCACCCTTAACACCACATGCTACTGATAATGTAGAATCATTTACTATATTTATAGTAGGATTGAAAGAAGCAGGGGCAACTGTATAAAGTTTCATGCTTGGATCTCCAAACCAGTGTGATATGTTACGAGATTCATCTAGTTCTTCTTTTAATGATGCCTGAAGAATTGATGACGCAATAGAAGCATCTTGATTTTTGAACAACAATCTAAATGTCTCAGTGAAGAAATTTGCACTTTCGCCATGAATTGTCTTTTCAGAATTTGCATAAACACCTACAGCTCCACCATTTTTTTTGTTTAGCAAGTATTCTGCAAAACTTAGAGAATCCAGGTCTGGATTAAAGAATTCACCTGTAGAACATGTAAAATTGAAGAAAATAGGAGTTTTATTTCCGTTTTTCAAACCATCCACTCCGTCTTGAGTGTATGTCTTTCTACTATATTCTGTTCTATGACCATGGCCTCTATATGTAACGAATAATTTTCCTTTATTGATTAAGTTGGTGATATCATCCTCATCTTTATTCCAGAATTCATTACCACTAGCATCTTTCATGTATATGCTTTCAGGCATTTTCTCTCCGTTTACAAAATACTGAGGAATGCTATTTTCTTCAGCTAAAGCATGTCTAGTAACAGTGTATCCCAATTTCTCCAAATCAACGCTAACTCCTTCAGATGAAGAGAAAAAATCTTGATCTTTTGATTCGTAGTTGTTAAGATCGTCGTGGTACAAGTAAGAAATTGCTAATACGTTGTCATAGAAGTTTTTGTCTAATGGTGGATTTTTCTCGTATGCGATGATTTTATCAACTACATTGTTTGCCTCTTCCAACGAATAGACTGAAATTCTACCCTTTATCATTTCGTCGTTTTGGCTGCTTTGAGTTATTCTACTCAAATGACTATCGGAACAATATGATCCAGAATAAGGGGCTTTAAATGCTTGGATATCGTTGTCGGAACCGATTATCAATAAATAATCTGGCATGCATTTTAATGTTTTGTTACAGTATTCTCTGATCACATTGCTTGTGATATCAGGATTACCGCTTTCTTTTCTTGATTCCCATTTTGCCTTACTGAAAATATGACATTTGTAACCTAATATAGACTTCCATGTAGCCAATTTTTCTGCAGCCGATTTATATTCATCTTTTGTTACAATCAAATATTCACATGACTTGTTCGATTCTTTTGAAATCAACGAAGTGTCATATTTTGTCAATATATCAGGGTTAGACGCAGTTTTACTTAAAAGATTGTAAGCCAATTTGTTCATTTTGGTTGGGACCTCTTTGCCTTCGAAATCTTTTTTACTAAACGAAATACGATATTTGATGTATGAATAACATCTCAATGTATTAGTTTGCGAATCAAACCAAACTGGATATGTGTTAATGGTTGTGAAAGGAATTGTTCTGAATGTACTATAAGATGCAATAGTAGCAAGTTTTACATCCTTAAAATCTTTCTTGCTTTCGTCTGCAGTGGATAGTCCATAACTGCTGGCTTGATTGATTAGAGAACCTCTGTTTTGACCAAATGGACAATTAAAATCCTGATATCTAGAATTTAGAATCGTGATTTTTACTGAATTTGCGAACGATGAGTCCGGCAAAACAATCAAATCCTTAAAATATGGTAGTCGTATGTTTTCTATTATATCCCATGTGGTCATGCGGTAAACATACTGAGCATTATCCATATAGATTCTTAAATAATCTTCATTTTTATTGGGCACTTGCTTGAAGTAAGCACCGTCAAAAACATATTCAACCTCAATACAAGTATCTTTTACAGATGTGATTGTCTTTTGGGGCTCCTTAAAAGTTTTTTTGTTTACATATCCGTCATTAAACGACAAGTATCTGCTTTCTGCAAATGTTGTCGCAAAGAGGAACATGCACAAACCTAATAACAATTTTCTCACAGCTTATTACTTTAAATTGTTCTTCATGTTCTCCATCTCAAGCTTCAATGCAGCGTTCTCTTTCTCTAGCTGAATCATGTGTAGAGTAAGCTCCTCAACTTTCTCCAATAGAAGATTGCTCATCTTTGAAACGCTGATTCCTTCTGCTTCCATCTCTGCTGCTGATGGGACACCTGGAAGATGCTTGTGCTCGTTAACGTAGTTCTCAACCTCTGACAAAGACTTCAAATTGTAACCGTCAGCGAATACATAGTCTGCTACATTGCTCATGTCCATGTGAATGTCGTTAGCGTTTAGCTCAACAACATCCAAAGAACCTGTACACTTGATTGAACCGTTTACATCCAACTCAGCAGTTGGTTTCTCTACACCAATTCCAACTTTTCCTTTTGTGAAATTGTAGCTTGTAGCCTGGAATGTAAGTGGAGTCCAGTTCTGATAGAACTCTGAAGATACTGTATTTCCTTTGCTGTCTCCAGAAATAACAAATCTTCCGTCGATTGTACTGCCTGTGAAAATTTTAAGACCGTTGTAGATAGAATTCGATGTGCCTTTTGCTACTAGATTGCCGTTAATAGTAAGATTTTCTTCGATAGTTTCTGCGTTAGAAACTGCACACGATAGGACAAGGGATGCACAAGCACCCATTTTGATTAATTTTGAAAACATAATTAGAGTTTTATACGGAGAGTTCTAAACAAATACAATAACATAGTCTGGCAGAATGAACTCTCCATAGTTCTACCAGGTTATGTCTGCAAAATTTTGTGACTGTGGACTAGTTTTTCATTTGTGACTAAATCAATGGACTAATACCCAATTAATTTTGTTCGTAAGGATCCTCTAATTCTCTAATCTCTAAACACCCATTTTTATTTTGCGGGTGCAAAATTATGCAATATTTTCATTCTGTGGAAATTTATTTTAATATTAATGCATAAAATATCAAAAATCATACAGATAGAATTTGTGATTTAGTCTTATTATGTTTAAATGTTGAATGGTTTTATTTTGTGAATGTAGTACTTGGTACTGAATATTTTTGAATGAAATGAAAAATTATTCAAAAAATGCTCTTTTGATTGACTCAAATTTCATTTGGACCTCTTTCCATTCGTTGTCTTTTGTACTGTCTGGCATTATTCCTCCGCCGGCGAAAAGAGTCAAGATATTGTTTTTCAATTTGCCACAACGAAGATTGACGAAGATGTTTGCTTCGTCGTTTGATTTCGACTGGAATCCTACGACTCCTGAATATAGTTCACGTTTATGTGATTCAGCTTCTTTTATTGCTGATAATGCTGTCGACGTTGGGGATCCCAAAACGGCTGGAGTGGGGTGGAGCAATCCGATTAGTGATGATAATGATTCAGTCGACGTGAATGAAATATCCGTGCATAGATGTTGGATCAACCCGGCTGGTTTGGAATGTGTCGCTCCGACGTTGATGTTTGAATCCACACTCTTTAATCTCTCTGTTATATAATCAGTTACAACCTTCTGCTCACGAATCTCTTTTTCATGCCACTGCTGTTTGCCATCGTTGGCGATGGTTCCAGCAAGAGAGATTGTAGAGTAGGAATCTCCACTTTTTTGAAGGAGAATCTCAGGTGTATTGCCTATCCACGTCTCTCCGTTGGGAAGGTGGAGCAAGTAGGCAAACTCGTAACTGTCTTTGGATTCTATGTTGGAGAAGATTTCAAACGATGATTTCTCTGTTGGAATAGAATGTCTTGCCGACAATACTATTTTTGACGCCTCTTTTGAATCCAATTTTTTTTTCACGCTACCGAACGACCGTTCGTATGATTCTGTGGATGTAGATGATATCTCTAAATTTTGGCTATCATAAGGAGATGGGCAACCACAAGGGTTTGCCCCTACGGGTTTGCGATTTTGTAAATATAAATGGAATCGGGTGGCGTCGTCGGCTGAATTAAGGTCGAAGGTGTGATCATTTGGAATCATCTTCAATTCACCATCTTCAAAGGACGACAAAATGAAGCCATCTGTGTTTGATGTGTAACCACTTAATTGTGATGCGTTTGACGCTATAAATTGCGTCTTTCCTCCACGTTTTTTGAAGATACAAAAAAGAGCATCCGTCGTTTCTGCACGACGGATGACCTCATTCCATATATCTTCTAACTTCTGCATTCTTAGTATTCCAAATATGGATTATGCAATTTCTCCCAAGCCACATCTGTAGTGCCTCCGTGTCCTGGATAAAGGATTGTGTCGTCTGGCAAACGTAGGATTTTGCCTGTGATGCTTTCCATGATCTCACGTTGGCTTCCAGTAGGAAAATCTGTTCTTCCTACTGATCCTTGGAAGATGGTGTCTCCTGTGAAGCAGACGTTTGATTCTTTACAGTAGAAGCAAACACTTCCTGCGCTATGTCCAGGAGTTTCAATCACTTGCAATTTGATGTTGCCGATTTCAATCACGTCGCCCTCTTTGATTGGAGTGCCAATCTCTGGAGCCTGTTCGTCGGCTGGCATCTGGAAAATATTCAGCTGATCGATGAATGTGTCGATGAAAAACTGATCCTTTGAGCTCGCGTAAGTTTTAAGCCCGAAAGTCTCAAGAATGAATTTATTTCCGTAGATATGGTCAAAATGAAGATGAGTGTTAAGTAGGGCGACGGGAGTCAATCCATTCTCAACAATATATTTCTTCAACTTCACTTTTTCCATTCTGCTACGGCATCCAGCGTCGATGATACCACATTTGTTTGTAGTCTCATCAATCACAACGATTGTATTCTCCTGGATAGGATTAAAAACGAAAACTTCTATTTTCATTTTTCAGCTGTCTCGTTATTCTCGTTTTCTATTTTCTGAGATTCCTGTTCTGCCATTTCGCTGATTTTTTCAATCATCTTTGTGTTGACCTTAAAATCAGTTGGTCGGAAACTACGCACAATAGCAACGACTGTGTCCTTGCGTCCGGGAAGGATGTCTCCGTTTACACGATAGATAAGACCATCCTTAGCGTCGACAAGTCTGGAAATCTTAGTGAATTCCTCTTCGTCTGTTTTAGCGGAGAACATGAATTCGTAAACACCTTCCTGCTTTGAAATCTCAATAAGACGGAATTCTGGATATTCCTGACTATCAGAATTTAGCAAATTCTCAGCAAAAGTTTTGAAATCTTCCTGAGTATTTGCTTTAGTGACGTCAATCATGATATCATCTCCCTTTTCCAAAACCAATGGAATCGAAGGAAAAGGATATGTAGTGACTTGATAATCTTCAGGCACCAATATATCGAAACCGTCGAATTTAGAAAGATTGCTTGCCTCTTCAGTTTGAGCTTCTGTCTTTGAATCTTTCTTTACATTGTTACAGCTTGCAAAAGATAGCAACAAACATGCAGCTGCGATATTACTAAT
>DCIP01000034.1:19815-20486 GCA_002317115.1 Candidatus Scybalocola fimicaballi | reverse complement strand
TCTTCGATAAACTTAGAAGGAGTTTTTCCGCTCATCACCTCATCGTAAAGTTCCTCATCCCACTCATACTCATCGAAATCATCCTCATTAGGCGATTCGTCGACGTAGCTGAAATCGTCGTCGTCGTCAAAATCATTACGGATTTTATCAGCGTCAAGATTACGGTGAGTGATTGACTCAACCTCATGAGTATTGTTTTGGATCATCTCCCAAAGCATATCCTTGAGCTGCATCAATCCGCTTCCCACTACAGATGAGATAAAGCAGTATTTGATGTCTTTAGGAAGTTGCTCAGCAATCAATTCCTTTAGCTCATCGTCGAGCATATCCGACTTTGATAAACAAAGAATACGCTGTTTTTCAAGAAGTTCGGGATTATAAGCTTCAAGTTCTTTCAAAAGAAGATTATATTCTTCGACGATATCATCCGTGTCGACGGGAACCAAGAAGCAAAGGATGGCATTTCGTTCGATATGACGCAAGAAACGGTATCCAAGACCTTTTCCTTCGCTTGCGCCTTCAATGATTCCTGGGATATCAGCCATACAGAAACTCTTTCCGTCACGATAGGCAACGATACCAAGGTTTGGAACAAGGGTTGTGAAAGGGTAGTCTGCAATCTTTGGTTTGGCTGCGGATATAGAAGAAAGCAATGTGCTCTTTCCTGCATT
>DCIP01000034.1:0-19739 GCA_002317115.1 Candidatus Scybalocola fimicaballi | reverse complement strand
GGCTCTCCGCTTTGGGCAAAACGAGGAGTACGGTTGGTAGCCGACTTGAAATGCCAGTTTCCAAGACCTCCGCGTCCACCTTTCAAAAGGATTTTCTGCTCGCCATCTTCAGTGACGTCCATCAGGTATTCACCTGTCTGTGCGTCATAAACAACAGTTCCACAAGGCACCTCGATGACCTTGTCATCACCGTCGGCACCAAAACTTCTACTATGGCTTCCGCTCATACCGTTACCAGCGAAGATATGACGATCGTATTTGAGGTGAAGCAAAGTCCAATAATCCTTGCTCGCACGGATGATGATGTGTCCGCCACGTCCGCCGTCGCCACCATCAGGTCCACCCTTAGGAGTGAACTTTTCACGATGAAGGTGAGCCGAACCGCCGCCGCCTCTACCGCTTCTGATATGAATCTTTACGTAATCTACGAAATTGCTATTTGCCATAGTGTATCAAATTTCTGCAAAATTAATCAATTTTTGCATCTTTTTGCGAAAATAGGATATTATAAATATGTCCATGATTAAACAAAATGGTAATTTGTTGATAAAAATCACGATTGTTGATAATTTCGTTGATAACTTTATATATATGTATATTGTTAACTTTTGCTTTTTGCCATAAATTTGCGAATTAAAGTAAATTGCTTAGAAAATATGGACAAGGAACTTAATATAAAAGGACTAAATATGCACTCATTATTCCGTATGATTGCAGCTATGCTGATGTTGCTGATTTCTATTTCATCGTATGCTGCATTGGAAGGAAAAGGAACTGAAGTTGATCCATTTAAGATTGATGAACCTTCAGATCTGCCTGCGCTAAGAGACTATATTGCAAGTAATCAAGGAAAATATATTTATGTTGTCCAGAAAAGTGACATTGATTTGAAAAATTTGTCTGCTGCGTCAGGTAGACCACCATTGCCACTTTCTAGTACAAACTGGACTAGAAATGCATTGCGTGTCCCTACAACTATGACCTATTTCCTTGGTAGCTATGATGGAAATGGTCATACGATTTCCAACTGGTCCATCACAAAGGATAAAATGATGAATCCAGTTTCTTCCAAGACATATTATATATCAATGTTTGGAAGAATTGGTAATGCCACAAAGAATAAGTCAATAATTAAAGATTTGAATATTGATGGATTCGATATCGAGACACAAGCAACATCAAATGGATTAAATGCAGTAGGAGTCTCTTTTTTGGCAAGTTCTGTTGTAAATGCAGAAATAACAAATTGTCATATTAAGAATTCCAGAATTCATGGTCAGGGACATTTCTCTTTTGGAGCTATAGCTTCAAGTAACGAGGGCACAATTACAAATTGTAGTGCAAGAGATTGCCAATATAATGCTACAAATGGAGCTGAGAGTGTCGGATCTCTTTGTGGAGTGAATTCTGGTACAGTAAAAGATTGTTTTGCATATAATGTGCTTCTTAACGCTTCTGATTACGTCGGCGGTTTAGTTGGACAGCAGAACGGTGGCATCTTTGAAAACTGTGGATTTAACGGTCAGATTGGAGTTGCTGATGGATTCGCAATCAATAATTCAGGTGGATTATGTGGAAAAATCAACAAAGGTTCATTTATAAACTGTTTTACTGTTTTTGATAACGGTGGAAAGACATGGTCGAGTGCAAGTGTGTTTGGTGGTTTTATCGGAGTAGTTGCTGAAGCTGCCGGTATTACTGTTCAAAACTGTTACTCGTTCCCTCAGATTCTTGTTAATGAAGATAAGTCGAAACGTGAGAATGTTGACTTTATCGTTGGTCGTGATATGAGCAAAGAGGATTCAAAACGTTTTTATGAATCACTATATTGCCATGAGGATGCGTTCGGAGCTGGTTTCGTCCCTTATCTAAAAGACGGTGTTGATTTTACTGAGGCATACAAAAATACACATAATCTTCTTGTCGCTTCGACTGATTTTATGCGAAGTGGCTGTTTGGCAGAGATCCTTAGTGATTATCACCAAGCTAAATTGGAAGGAAAAAATCAGTGGCGTGAAGACGTGGAGTTTCAAAACGACACTTTGCCAGTCCTTCGTTTCATGGTTGACGAGGCATACGATGTAGAGCCATTTTGTCATCCTGGAATCTTCACATTGTCGCATTCAGAATCAGGAACTGTCTCTACTATTTATGGTAGATTAAAATATATCACAGAAGACCAGACATCTGAAGATTGGCGTTATGGCTTGGAGGTAAAGGTTGGAAATGAAGAATGGGAACCATTACCAACAGTCGTTAATGAAAAAAATGGAAACATTATCGATTTCCATGAAAATGTTAACTTCTCGAAAAAGCAGACAACGCTTTATAGAGCTTACACTTATAATCCTACAGTTCAAAAAGGTCGTAAAGCATACGGAAAAATTGACACTATATGTGTCGGCTCATCATCTGGTCCTGAAATAATTGAAGGATGCGACAGTGTTAAGTATGATGGCAAATGGTTCTTCCCTAAAGACAACGGATCGTATACAAACTCATCTAATGAGGAGGTTGAGATTAAAATAGGGAAGAATGAAGTTAAATGGAAACTTAAGTTGACTGGTAAATGCGGGGAAAATTCGGTTGTTGTCGATGGGAAAACTTACGAAAAATCTGGAGTTTACGAGGTGGCTTCGATAAAGAATGAGACTGGATGTAAAACAATCTCATATCAAGAGATCAAACTATATCCAACTCTTACTGTAAAAGATTCGTTGAAAATCTTTACTCTTGGAGAGATGAGCTATACATATACTCCTAAAGGCGGTATTAATCCACTGACTGTTTCTGTTGGAAATGAATATGTATTGACTCCTAAACAGTTGGTAGTGGATGAAATGGGCTATTTTGACAACTCTTCTTGTGATAGTGCTAAAACTGTAGTTAAATATGTGATACCTATTAAGATAACTAACACTGAGGATGAAACATGGAGTTGCAAACCTGTCGTTTACAATGGAGTAGTGTATTCCAAAGATACTATAGTTAGCGATACAGTTAAGAAAGCGGATACAACAGTTCCTGGTGGAATGTTGTATGAGATAAAAAATCATCATATCAAAGTCTCTGTTCCTGATACAATATTGGAGAGAAAAATATGGTGTGGAGAAATTGAGTACAAATGTCCAACAGGAATCTGTACTACTACTGATCCACGATCTGATACTGTTATTACAAAATCTTCTATTGAAGGTTGTTTGTGCCCTGCTAAGGTGACAATCACCAATCATCTTGTCGGTGTATCTCCAACAAGAGAGGAAAATATTGTAAGTTGTGGTCCATATATATATACTTATAGAGGTAAAACAGATACTTTGAAGGTTAGTGGTGATTATGTGAAAATCCGTAGTGGTAGAAATCCAGGAGCATGTGATAATGATACTTTTGTCACATACCATGTCACAATTGGAGAGGCTGTGTCATACAATGATACAACAATACATGGTTGTCGTAAGGTCGTGTTCAAGACTTTGAAGGGAGAGACTATGAATTTCACAGAGTCGCAGGATTTTGTGGATGAGATAACAACAGATGCAGGTTGCAATGCTAAGCGTACTGTCCATGTCTATATCCATAAGACACAAGACAAGAGTTCAATCGTACCGTCGACTGGATGTGCTCCATATACATTCACTAAACTAGATGGCTCAACTGTTGTATTTGAGGCTGGAAATCACATTGTAAAAGATACAATCAAGTCTAAGGATGCTTGTGGATGTGATAGTATAGTTAAGACTACAACATTGATGGTTGAGAATCCTGTTACTTTGAAAGAAATTGTAGTCAATGAATGTAATGTGGTTACAATTGAAGGTGTCACATGCACTGTTGATACAACATTCGTTATTGAGAAGAAAAATCCGGATCTTTTCAAGACATGCCGCACTCAACTTCAACCATATAGTGTTTATATCGGAGCTGCGCAGGTTGAAACTTTCCACGTCGACACTTGTGGCGTATTTGAGAAGGGTGGTAAGAGCTTGAGTACATCAGGAAAAATTGAGATTTCAAGTCCTTCAGGTAATGGTTGCGATAATAAGCAGATTTACGACGTCAGAATTATTGAACCTCTAAAGATCGACTCTACTGTATATGCTTGTGAGAACTATGTCCATAAATTTTACGATGGACGTCAAGAGATGGTTATAGACGACGGTACTATTTTGGTAGATAAACTACAGAGCAAGGTTTGCTTATGCGATAGTATAATTCGTACAGTAAAAGTATTCATTGGTAATGATTCTCACGAGACTTTACCTACAGTCAACAATTGTGGACCATATCCATACGTGAAAAAATCAAATGGTCAGAAGATTTTGATTGAAACTTCACAGATTGTGTATGATACTCTGGTTAATAAGTATGGATGTAATATTTATTATGAGACAGAGGTTAATATTATTCCTGTTATTACAAAGATTGAAACATTGGATGCATGTAAAGAATATAATTCAATTGTGCCAGTTGCAAACTTTGATAATAAACCTGTCCAAGTGAAGCTTAATACTCCGGATATATATTCGGAAGAGTTGATCTTCTTGAAACCAAATGAATCTCATGCCACTTGTATGGATACAACAAAGTTGTTCTTGAGAGTCCATGGAGTAGGAATCATCAACGCTGAGCCAGTTGTAGAATGTGATTCATATACTTATACAGACTTCGACGGCTCTGTGAAGGAGATTACAGAAAGTGCGGTGATTGTCGACACTTTGAAAAGTACAACGTGTGATTGCGACAGCGTCATCATGACAACTAATATCACAATCAACAAATCTGTTCCAGAGGCTTTGCGTGAGACTAATAATCTACGTTCTTGTGATTCTGTAATATATATGAACTCAAAGGGAGTTGAAGAGGTTTACAAAGACGACATTCAGTTCCTTGACACATTCCAGATGAAGAATACAGGATGTGATTCAGTTGTTATTGTAAACATCACAGTTCCTAAGTCTACTGGAAATGTCACAATCTTGACTGCTTGTGGGGATACTACACTTTACGATGAAGTGAATGATGATTTCCCTCATCATTTTACGGAGTCTGGCGTTTGGCGACAGATTTTGAGCCAGAATGAAGTAGGATGTAGCAATTATACTGAATGGCATGTGAAAATCATTCCAACTCCACGTGATACATCTTTTGAGACTGGTTGTGGAGAATTGTCATTCCGTGGAGACACTTACACATCAGAGAATGAGAAGGCAGCGTCATTCAGTTTGGTTGTGAACGGATCAACTAAGTGTGATACAATACACAATTATGTATTGACTGTATATCCTAAATACAACCATACAGAAGAGATTGAGTCTTGTGATTCAGTTGTTAGAAATGGAATTGTCTACAGACAGTCGATTTTGTTCCGTGACACTCTAATGAGCCGCAATAATTGTGATAGTGTAATCAATGTCAATGTGATTGTCAACCAGTCACCAAATGTAAGAGATTACGTCTTTGGATGTAATGAGGTTAAGTTTATTGACGAGGATTACAATGGCGGTTTGCCAGTTTACGTTCATCATGACTCTACAATCTATGTGGACAAGGTCACAGAGAAAGGATGCTCATATCAATTGATACAGCAGGTTCAGGTTGGACATCCATCTTCATCTGAGGAAGATGTGTTTGAATGTTTTGATTCGCAGAAGGGTTATGCCACATATCGAGATTTGATCTTGACATCTGACACAATCATCTACGACACTATAACTTCTGAAAACAAGTGTGGTACAGTAGTTGCCAACAGAGTTAATTTGATCATGCCAGTTCACGACACAATCTACGTCGACAGCTGCTTGCATATCACTTACGAGGGTGTTGTTTATAGAGATACTGCAGAGGTTGTCAGACAGTCAAAGACCCTTGAAATGGGTTGTGATAGTTTCACCCATGTCATGTTGAATGTCAATAAGTGTTTCCCTTATCCTGTGCTTGTCAACAAGTATAATTGGATTCTGGTTTGCAACGACAATATCTTGGATGAGGACAAGTTTAAGTTGAAATCTAATGTGACTTATAATTGGTACAAGAATGAAAGATTGATGCTGTCGACTCCTGAGTCATACTTCACAGAGGATAAGGAGTTGAATGGATGTTACCAGGTCGGAATCATTGTCGACGGTGGAGCGGAATATTTGTCGGATATTGTATGTATCGATGAGAATCACGGTTATTCAATCACACCTCAGCCAAACCCTGTGGAGAAGTTGCAGCCAGTTACTATCATTTGCGACTTCCCAGTAGAGGGTGTCGTTGGCACAGATGTTGAGGTATTCAATATGTCAGCGGATAAGGTATATGCGTCAAAGGCAACGTCGAATGAAATCGTAATTCCAGGAATGACAGTTTCAGGATATTATTTTGTTCGTTTGACTACTGTTACAGGTAAGGTCTTGACTGCAAAGTATATGGTTAAATAATCAAGTGTTATTGTAAAAGATATGAATAGAGGTTTGTATTACATAAAGAGTATTGTTATAGTTGTTGCGACGTTGGTTATGCTAATGTCAGCAACTGCTATGTATGCTCGCAATCCTCGACGTCAGCCAGTCAAGACAACTTTGCTTATTGATCCTAAGATGTATGTTGGAAAGAGATCGTGGATCTACACTTATCAATTCTTTCCTGATTTGGATGGAAGACTTGTCGACTCTTCAAAAGTTCATAAACCAGTGCCTTTCGACCATCATCGTTTTTCTTTCTTCGGTCAAGGTGGAATATCTGGTTTCAGATTGAATTCTAAGAAAGTTGACTTCGACCAGAAAGGCGGGTGGGGATTTGGAGCTAATTACACCTATTTCTTTAATCCATATTTTGGTGTGAAGACTGGATTTGATTTGGTTCATTCCAATTCATTTGCGAAAGTTGGAGAATTTTCTGACGAATATACAATTATTGATTCCGAAATGGATAAAACTGAATACCGTTATTCAATCGGAGCTGTAGAAGAGGATTTGTCGCACATGCAGCTTGAATTCCCAATAATGTTGGATTTCAAGGAGAAGAATTTTGATTGTGGAGTCGGATTAAAAGTCGGTTTGCCATTAAAGGTAAAGTATGATCAAAAAAATGAAGATGTTATCCAGATTGCCTATTATCCAGATTACGATGTCCATGTTGATGATTCATGGGTTTTAGGTTGCGGTAAATTTGAGACTGTTACTGAAAAGAGTTCATTCAAGCAGACTCCAGTTTTCATCATGTTCACAGGAGATATGCAATACACATTCCCAATCAATCAAAAGTATTCAGTCAGTGTCGGAGGATATTGTGATTTTGCGTTCTTAGGAATTTCAGCTAAGAAATCGAAGGACTCGCATTATAAAGAGTATGATACATACGATACCAACAGTATGTTGACTGTTACAAAGACAGTCCCTGTTGAACTTGTTTCTGAAAGTATCTTGGCAAGCAAGTACAAGAATAATCAGAAAGTTGTCAGCAATGTTCTATTTATGAACTTTGGATTGAGAGTCTCTTTCAATATCAATTATGGTTCGGATAAATGGTAGCCTATGGAAGAATCTCGTTATGAGCGCCATTTACTTTTGAACGGATTCGGACGTGATGGTCAAGATAAATTGTCAAAAGCAAAAGTGCTGATTGTTGGAGTAGGAGGACTTGGTTCACCTGTTGCTATGTATCTTGCTGCGGCTGGAATCGGTAAATTGGGCTTAATCGACGCGGATGTTGTCGACGTCACTAATCTTCAACGACAGATAATCCACAACGAGTCGTCGGTGGGAATGGATAAAGTTGAGTCGGCAAGACTTAGAATTTCTGAATTAAACTCAGAAACCGAAGTAGAAACATATAATTTCTTTTTTGATAAAGAGAATGCGGAGGAGATAGCGAAAGACTATGATTTAGTCGTTGACTGTGCTGACAATAACCCGACTAAATTCTTGATTAACGACGTTTGTGTCAAACTACAGAAGGCATTTTGCCATGGCTCAATCACAGAATTTAGTGGACGCGTGTTTACTCATCTTCCGTCGACAGCATGTTATAGATGTCTCTTTGACGAGAATAATGATCCGCCGGCTAAACGAGGAGTGTTGGGATCTTCCGTCGGCATAATAGGCTCTATTCAGGCCACTGAGGTGATCAAATATTTTACTGGCGTAGGCGAACTCCTAACTAATTCATTGTTAACACTTGACGTTAAAACAATGAGCTTTATGAGATTTAAAATGAAGCCATCGTCAAAATGTGCATGTCATGATATTTAACATATATTAAATAAAAGTATAGATTAAATACTTAATAATTGTACTATTTTTTGTAAATTGCGTCTTAAACTGAATATGATAATGAAACGTATATTTTTGAACATATTTTTATCGGTTGCATCTCTTGCTGTAACGGCCCAAGAATATCAATATCCAATGAATAAAATGGCCAAAGTTAACGGCACAGATGTGATGTTCTCGTCTTCACCTATAGCAAATCCTAATGAAGTGCCATTGACTTCACTTGAATTCTTCCAAAAAGCATTTATGCAGAAAGTGGTGTGTGTGCCTCCATATAAATCGCATCCAACAAGTTTCTTGACAGTCACTGATGTGGATAGATTGGACAGTGTGCTGATTATTAAGGGAACTAATGTCGAGAAAATTATGTTCATTAGCGACTCAATGAGCGTATTGCAAAAAGAGCAGTTTTTTGATGCTTCTGGCAAAATGACCTCTGAGATCGAACTAAAATATACAAATGGAAAGGAAACTGAGCGTGTCATTACATATAATGATCTTGGAACAGTAGTTTATAAAATAGGACCTCATGGACCATTGTCTATGGATGCAAAAACTCGTTTTGGTAATGAGACACAGACATGGACATATAAAAATTCCATGGTAAGTATCGCAACTCAGACTGGTTCAAGAGGAAAAGAAACCGCTACATTTACTTGGACTCCTCAGAAGAAATTGAACTCAATCAAGTGGAAGTCTGGAAAGGGTACAATAGAGTCATTATATGAATATTCAGATTACGAAGCATCCGTAGTTAATCCAATTGCCTTGGTTAAGGATGAGAAACTCTCAGCTCAGCTATGGGATTGCTATTCTGTAGACAGTAAAAAAGGTCAGACTTTAGTCCGTGTCAACAATCTTCAGGAGAAGAAGATTTACGAGATAAATGCAGGAAATAGAGAACTGATCTCTGCCTATTATTTGACTTTCAAACCGTTCCCAAGTAAAAAGGGAGGTTATAAGAATATGTTGAGCCATATTTCTTACGAGGGCCTAAATGAGAGTTTCCAGGAAACATACGATTATAATTCAGATCTACAGATTGCTAAGGTCGTTCAGCAAGACAAAATGATCGAGTATGAGTATAATGCAACTGGAAATATTAATAATCTAATCATTACTTATGCTTCAGGAGAAAAAACTGAAATTGACTTTTTCTATACAAATATAGAAGAGGAACGTCAGCGTATTGCTGAAGAAAAAGCAAAGGCTGAAGCAGAGAGATTAGCAAGAGAGGCCGAGGAAAAAGCTAAGGCTGAAGCAGAAAGAATGGAAAGAGAGGCTGAGGAACTACGTTTGCAACAAGAGGCTGAAGCTGCAAAGGCTGCTGCGTCAGAGCAAAAGAGTGATGACTCTCAGACTCCTTCAGATGCAAATTCTTCTACTCCTGCTGAGTCTGAAAAATAAAATCATTCTCAGTTGACTATAGGAGTAAAGAAAATTCGGAAGCATAATTTGATGCTTTATTAAAGTAGTGAGACTATGTTTGAAGAGTGGAAAAAGAAATATATTGATTGGGAGATTGGTAAGTTGTGGAAGGACAAAAAACGCAATAAGCAGTTTTTGAACTGGCATGACGTGAAGAGTATTGTGATTCTTTATGACCGCAACACTTTGAAACCAGAGCAATTAAAACAAATCTTTTCAATTCTTGATGGCAAGCAGGTGATGGCTTGGACAGTTGTTGAAAAGGATGAATTTAAGAAGGAAACTATCAATGTTGCGATGATGTCTCCAAACGAATGGAATCTGCTGATGAAACCCAAAGATCATGTGATATCGAGATTCAAGAGTTTTGAAGCTGATATTCTAATTGATTTGACATTTGATGAGATACTTCCGTTAAAATATCTTCATGCTGTTTCTGATGTGAAATGTCGTTGCGGATTGACTCGTTTTGGTGATTTGACGGATTTTTCTATTGATCGAGTTCCCAATATGAAAGAGATGGATCTGTTAAATCAGATTATCCATTATATGACTATTATCAATCAGAAAGGTAAGAAATTTGAAAGAGAAATGGTAGAATAATAGAACAGAGATGGGGTTTCCCTCATCTCTGTTCTTATTTTCTGTTATTTCTTAGAATCCAAGCAATCCTTTCGTCACATTCCATCTGAACTGTAAAAGCTTGATACCTTTAGTAGGTGAGAATTTGATAGTATGAAATGCGCAAAGAACGAACGACGCTGCCCATTTTACACCTTCCATTATGATGCGTTTTATATATTTCCATGTCGAAACATTCTTTGTCCTGATTCTCTCACTCTTTCCGATAGAGTAGGTTAGTTTATCAAAATATTCTTTAGTGAGTTTCTTTTCTGGAATAAGATGATAAAGAATTGCGTTCGGCAGATAGAAGAATCTCATTCCTAAAGTAGTCATCTTATCGAAGATGTCCTTCTCTTCCGCTCCGATCAAACTGTCTCCTTTTCGTCCCAGCTCCACATTGAACAATCCAACTTTATCAAAAACAGATTTTCTATAAGCTGCGTTACCTCCACCCGGAAACGATTGCGATGGGAATTCACGAACCTTATCTCCCAAGTATAGTTTGCCTGTTATCAACTGTCTTGTGAAGGTTGACATCCATGATGGTTCCTCAGTTTCATATTTCGGAAGAATAGGACCTCCTGCTGCATCAATCTCTGGATGCGATTCTAAAAATTGGATGTAAGTCTGGAGATATTCATCGTTGATTAGAGCATCGTCGTCAACATATACCAATATATCTCCTTGCGCTTCCTGAATTCCACGATTACGTGCGTACGACAAGCCCTGATTCCTTTCAATAAAATATCTGAATTTTACGTTGGGATAATCATTTGTGAAACGGTTGCATTCAGCTTCTGTATTATCGTTGCTATTGTTGTTGACCAATACAATTTCATATTGATCTGTAGAGATTTTATTGTCAGCAATGCTCTTCAAAACATTGTAGATGTACTTATCTCTATTGTATGTACACATTATGACTGATGCAAACATCTTTCTTCTTTTTTGAGTGTAATGTTATTTTCTAATGCAAAATTACGAAATTTTTTGATATCATGTTGTGATTGGAGAATTGAACAACAATGATTGACAGCAATACAACTTAACTAGATGATTTATAATTATTACTGAATTTGTTGCGAGTTGTCTAAAATATATCTATTTTTGTGATAGAAAAGGATTTTTTTGTATTATGGGACTAATAAATTACTTTAAGTCATTGTTTGGCAGTCAAGATATTATTGCCGACTCAATTGAGCTTCTAAATGGAAAGCTTGATGTAAATAGTTTAACAACTGTATTTGCTACGTATTTGTTTACTAGTAAATTGGCACCTTCACTCACAGTTGCAAGATTACAGGCAGTTTCTTTCGCAGAGCGTGTTGATTCCTCAATCAATCTTAATGATGGCTATGATGTCAAGGATATTATTTCCAAATTGACATTAATGGAGAGTGATGATTCTTCTGAATTAGCGTACAGACTAAAAAAGGCAGTTACTCTAATTAGATCAATTGGATAATTTCATTCGTTGTTTATTTTGAGTGATTAACGAATAAATTCCTCATTTATTAGAATTTTTAATAATCTTTAAGTCCAATAGTTTTGAATAGAATTCAAAATTGTTTTATTTTGTAAATACTAACATGAACTAATTTATAAACTGACATGGGACTATTGGATTTACTAAAGACAGCTGTCAACAACAGAGACAGTATTGCAGCCGCTGTTAAACTTCTTAACGGTAAGGTGGACGCTAAGAGTATTGCCACTATTTTCGCAACTTATTTGCTAAAGAGTAAACTTGCGTCGTCTTCTTCAGCTGCTAATAGCGAGGCTTCGTCTTTCGCATCACAGATCGCTTCTGCAATCAATCTTAGCCAGTGCTCTGGTGTTGCTGATGTGATTTCTAAGCTTACAGCTTCTGATAAGGCTGGCACTACTGATATGGCAAACAAGCTTGCTCAGGCAGTTAAACTTATCACTTCTATGAGCTCAAAGGCTTAAGATTCATTTGTTGAAATTATCAGGAGACGTTGCTTGCAACGTCTCTTTTTTATTTATAATTTAGCATTCGACATTCAGCATTTTTAATGATTTCTATTCTGATTCCAACTCATAATTGCGACTGCGTTTCGCTTTGCTCTTGGCTCTCTCGACAGATTTGTATGGATTCTATCGAGGCTGAGGTGATTGTGATGGATGATGCATCAACTGATATTGAAATAATTGAGAAGAATAGAGGAATTAATGGTTTGGCTTATTGCAGAGTCGTAGAACTGGACAAAAATATTGGTATTGCCAAGAATAGAAATCATCTTGCCGACGTCGCTAAAGGGGAATATTTATTATTTCTCGACGCTGATGTTTACCCAGTTGGCACAGATTTTCTAAAGAAATATATTGACAATAGGGTAGACGACGGTGTGCTTTGCGGCGGAATGACATTCCGTTTGAATGGTCCAGTCAAGATGTCGCCGCTTCGTTATCGCTATGGAATGAAGTACGAGTCGCAACAAACTCAATTCATTTCACTCAATTTTTTCTTGCCGGCTTCTGTTTTCAAAAAAGTGCGATTCAACGAGTCGTTTTCAAAATATGGTCACGAAGATACTCGTTTTGGTGAGGATCTTCAATCTGCAGGTTATAGGATTGTGAAGATTGACAATCCTGTCTACCACGATAATGGCGATTCAACTGAGCTTTTCTTGTCTAAAACTCGCGTCGCAATTGATAATCTCATAGAACATCGCGATCTTCTATTCTCGACTTCACGTCTTCTTCAATTATATGACAAATTAAAATGTCTACCTATTGGTTGGATGATGAGATTTCCATATTGTCATTGCCGAACTTTGATGGAGAAGAATCTGTTGAGCAATGATCCGTCGCTTACTATTTACAATATCTACAGATTGTCATACTTGTTTGTCAAAAATCAGAAAGAGAAATTATGAACTACGAATTGAAAAATAAAATCATTGAATTAGCTCATAAATATAATACCGTCGACTTTATTAAGGATGATCCAGTGCAATTTCCTCATCACTATACTGAGAAAAGAGATATCGAGGTCTCTGCATTTATCACGCAGTGGGTGGCGTTCGGAAATAGAAAGCAGATTCTTAAATGTGCTGAGACGTTGGATTCATTATTCAATGGATCTCCATACAACTATATCATGAAAGGTGAATGGCGACAGTATGAAAATTCAGATGCACGTTTGTATAGATTCTATACCTGGGGTGATTTCCATGATATTTGTGCTGGACTTTACTCTCTATATACAAAATATGATGATATGGAGCAATGTGTTGATAAAGAGGCTGTTGACTATTCTGTCTCACTGCGAAGACTATTTGACGGTGTAAAAGGAATCCCTGTTAGCACCACAAAATCTGCTGCTAAACGAGTATCTATGATGCTTCGTTGGCTAGTCCGTGATGATGGAATCGTGGATTTGGGAATATGGAAGAGTCTTGACAAACGTAAACTTCTTATTCCTCTTGACACTCATGTGCATCAGCAAGGTAAGGCGATGGGGATTACTGAGCGTAATTCTGCCGATATCACTACTGCAAGAGAAATCACTGATTTTATGAAATCTATTTTCCCAGATGATCCGACGTTGGGTGACTTCGCTTTGTTTGGACTTGGAATTAATTCATAATTCGTAATTCATAATTCGTAATTGTCGGTTCATGCCAACGATTAAAATAATTCCAATCCTCAACCATCAAACGTTAACTAAACTTGAAACATCTAATCTAATTCTTTAATTATCACATCACGATTAGGATTATTCGGTAATAATTAGGATTAATCAGTCAAAATGCGTGTAACATCAGCAAATAAATAGTCGATGTTACACCTGTCATTTTTTACTTTTCTATTTTTGGCATCGGAAAACAACGACGCTATTTTTTGCAACGATATACAAAATATACTTAAATAACATAACACATTAACACATGAGATCGATCAGCACATTACTTTTGATGGCGGCAACTTCTGCTGTTTTTGCAGAAGTGCCACTATCTTATTCAGTAGAAAACACAGGCGCTGAATATCCGGATCCTGCTTTTCCTACAGCAGCACAATGTCCTACTATTAGTGGACTACCTAATCCATTCGAGTTTTCTGACGGCAGTGGAGTCGTTGAGAATTTTTGTCAGTGGAGCCAACGTCGCAATGAGATCAAACGTGAGATTGAGCATTATGAGATTGGTGACAAACCAACTTTTGAGAGTGTCGACGCTACTTATTCTGGTGGTACTCTTACAGTAACAGTAAAGAATGCAGGTAAGACTCTAAAACTTACTGCTAAGATTAGCGTACCAAGTGGATCTGGTCCTCATCCTATTGTTATCGGTATGGATGGCAACACTGGTAGTTTGTCGTCAAGTTACTTCTCTAAGTGTATTCAGGTTCCTTTCACTCACACTCAGATTGCTGAGTATAACAGTGGTTTCGGTGGCGGTGGAAAGAGCCAGAACGATCCATTCTTCCAGTTTTATCCTAACACATTCTATAAAGGAGACTACTGTGCTTGGTCGTGGGGTATCAGCCGATTGATTGATGGCCTTGAGATTGTTAAAGATCAGATTCATGCAGACTTAGGTCATATCGCTGTCACAGGTTGCTCTTACGCAGGTAAGATGGCATTGTTTGCTGGAGCCTTCGACGAGCGTATTGCGTTGACTATCGCTCAAGAGTCGGGTGGAGGTGGAATCAACTCGTGGAGAGTGAGCGAGCAGATTGGTAGCGACGTGGAGGGTATCTCCAATACCAATTATGATTGGTTCATGTCGTCGTTCAAAACTAATTTCAACGGTAAGACATCAAAGATTCCGTATGACCATCATGAGTTGATAGCTATGATTGCACCACGTGCATTCTTGGCATTCGGTAATCCTGATTACACATGGCTTGGAGATAAATCAGGTTATATCTCATTGCGTGCTGCAGAGGAAGTTTGGAAAGCAATGGGAATCGACGAACGATTCGGTTATGTAATTGAAGGTGGTCATTCGCACTGTCAAGCTTCTTCTAAGCAAAACAGTGCAGCTCAAGCATTTATCAATAAGTTCTTGTATGGTCAGGATGCCAACACTAATATCCGCACAAGTACCGTCTCTGGAGATGCTGATTCATGGAAGAAAGCATGGGCTGGACATAAGATTGATATGTCGGAGGTTGATTGTGGAGTAGGTGGTGGTTCTACACCAGAGCCTGATCCTGAGTTTACTTTCAATATGGAAGGCGTTGAGACTCTTTGTGCTGGTAAGACAAATGAGATCTCTTGGACTATGACTGGTGAGACAACCAAGTCGTTCAAGTTGATGTGGAATACAGGAAAGAATGGAGAGAAGATTACACCATCTGATGCCATAGCGTCGAGCGAGTGGAGTGAAGGAGGCTCGTTCAAATGGGCTGCTACCAATGCATTGTCGGACGACGGTAAGAATGGAGAGAGCAGTCGTTGGGGTGCTCTTGAAGGCAAAGATGGATTCGCAGGTTCTTGGCTACAGGTTAATTTGGGAAGCAGTCAGGTAGTGGCCGGAGTTCAGATTGATGAGTTTGAAAAGTATGGCGCAATCTCTGAATTTGAGATTCAGTGCGACGTCGACGGAAAATGGAAGACAGTGCTTGAAGGCACAACAATCGGAAAGAAATATTCAGCATCATTCTCACCAGTTCAGACATCTAAGATGCGTCTTTATATCAAGGCGGCCGAGAATGTAAATATCAATTATATGTTCCCAACTGGAACATCAGCCACTGAACTTGCCAACGATATTACTGATTCCGGTTCGTTCTCATGGAATTTGAAAGCCGACGCTTCAGAAGCTGGTATTTTGACAATTTGCAAGTCAACAGGAAAGGTTCTTGCGTCGACAGGTATATTGGAGCAAGGAAAGTGTATTGATACTGATGTTGAGAATCTTAACGTAAAGAGTTCGGTAGCAATCGTTCCAAATCCAACTTCAGGAGAATTTGAAGTCATTTCCGACGACGAAATTAGCAGCATTGAAGTTGTAAATGCTTTGTCCGAGGTTGTGGTGAAATCGAATGATTCTAAGGTAAACGTTTCTGGTTTGCCTGATGGTTGTTATTTCGTAAGGATTGTGACTAAATCAGGAGATACCCAATTCGATAAGTTAATAATTAGAAATTAAATTAAGTTTTCATTTGTGTGTTTGTTGGGGACATTCGATGTGTATCGAGTGTCCTCTTTTTTTATTTCTCATTTATCATTACCTTTGCGTCAACTTTTAGAAAAGATGGCTTCATTCAAGGAATATTTACCGTTTTATAAACGAAATTTGAAGGTCGCACTACCGATTATGTTCGCTCAGTTGGGTGGTGCTGTGGTTCAGTTTGCCGACGTGAAGATGGTTGGTGCTTTAGGTACTGTTGAGCTTGCGGCGGTTGCGTTTGCCAACTCGGTTTTGGTGATTGCGTTGGTTGCTTCCATGACTTTGTTGCAGAGTATCACACCGTTGGCTGCATATAAATATGTGAATCATGAGCATGAAGAGGTGACTAAATATCTGCAGAATGGGCTTGTCCAGTGTCTGCTTGTTTCGTTTGGTATACTTGCTGTGTTGACAGTGGCATATTTTAATCTTGAGAGATTTGGGCAGGATCCTGCAGTTTGTACACTTGCTAAAAATTATTTCAAGATTGTAGCTGTCAGTTTCATCCCTGTGATTTTCTTTGAAGGATTACGACAGTTTCTTGCCGCTCTTGGAAACACCTCTGTCGCCATGTGGATAACATTGATTTCCAACGTAGTAAATGTGGTGTTCAATTATTTGCTTATCTATGGAAAGTATGGATTTCCAGAATTGGGAGTCGACGGTGCGGCGATATCTACGTTGCTATCGAGAGTGCTGTCACCTTTGGCGATCTTGGGTGTGATGTTTTATAATCCGACGTGGAGAAAATATGTCGTCGGCATGAGGAACGAGTATTTTTCCAAATCACACCTTTATGAATTATTCAAAGTTGGAATTCCTATTTCACTTCGCAGCACAGTGGAGGTCACAGCGTTTGCATTCAGCGGGATTATGGTAGGGTGGTTAGGAGCAGTGCCGTTGGCATCCAACCAGATTGCATCGTCGGTTGGCCACATGGTGTTTATGATTGTACTTGGTATCGGCGCAGCCACAACTATCCGCGTCAGCCATCAATACGGAAGAAAAGATTATAATGCCGTATGTATGGCTGCAAACGCGTCGATCCATCTCGCATTCTTGAACAACGCCATTATGGGAGCTTTGATAATCATATATAGATATGAGATTGCAAGATTCTTCTCGGATGATCCGCTTGTAATAGACCAGACTGCATCCATTTTGATTCTTGCTGGAATCTATCAAGTGTCAGACGGATTACAATGCGTAGGAATTGGAATCTTGAATGGACTTACAGATGTGAAATATACAATGTGGTGTGCATTCGTTTCATACTTATTAGTGAACCTTCCCGTCGGCTACTATCTTGGATTCATTAGAGGCTGGGGAGCGGAAGGAGTGTGGACTGGATTTATATTCGGCCTCACATTAGCAGCCATTTTGTTCCATATAAGATGGTATAAAATGATGAATCGCATCAAAAATCAGGTTGAAAATGATGCCGATAGTGATGATATATTGAAAATTGAAGGAATGCAAAAGTGATATATTTCGGCAAAAAATAGCCGTTTGTCTATATTTTAAGGGCAAACGTATAATATTTTTGGTCGGAATTTAAATATGTAATACTTTTGCATTCAGTAAAAGTGAAGATACTTTTTCATAATAGTGTTTGTTTTTGCGGTGTTTGATTGGGAAATTTAACATTCGTTAGCCTCGAGGTAATCCCCGAGGTTTTTTTTTGCCTGAAAGTTCATAAAGTGTTTTTGGAATTCCATAAACTGCTAATGATCTCATGATTTGGATTACAACACTTCTCCCAGTATCAAATCCTTTGGAAGATGAATTATGTCAAATGCAAAAAGACGTTTGCCTAAATCCTTTAATGATGCTCCAAAATGATAGACTATGTCGTCTATGATTAAGAAACGGTCGTGAAAATTAGTTTTATATTGATAGATGTTTATATGACGACTTTCTCCATATTCAACATCATGCACTTTTTGTAAGGTTAGGATATTATTGCCTACCTTTTCTGTGTAAATAGTTGCTGTGACATTGGACGATCTTGCTTCCAGAATATGAAGAGTGTCTGGACCGACATAAGTGTCAATAAGAATAACCTCAGATTTTGCACTTTTGATTATTTGTTCCGCTACTTCTCTTCCTTCAAGCAGATGTCCTTCAAAGACACAACCTTCGTGTGGAGGCAAGTTTGTGCGAATAAAGAATTCTATCTGTTGCTGATGAACATCAAGTCTTTGTTCAATTTTGGAAAAACGTTCATCTGTGCGTTCCTGTAAAGCCACTAACTGACGATTAATGGAATAACCATTAAGAAGATAGTCTTTTAGAATTTTGTTGGCCCATTGACGGAATTGTGTCGCATTTTTGCTGTTGACTCGATAACCGACGGATAGTATGGCGTCTAAGTTGTAAAATTGTGTTTTATAGTTTTTACCGTCTGCCGCAGTATATTCCAAAATGGAATGAACTGAATCTTTTTTTAATTCTCCTTCTTTGAAAATATTGTTAAGATGTTTTGAAATGGCAGGTTGTTTAACACAACAACAAATCTGCAATTTGTTGTTGTGTTAACCAGACCGTTTCATTCTCAATTTGAACTTCCAACTTCAAACTTTCATTAGGCTGATAAAGGATAATTTCACCTTTTCTAGATTCTGTATTGCTACTATTCATCTTATCTAATTTTGACTAAAACATTATGTTAATTCATAATGCAAATATACAACTATTTTTTTATGCTAATTGTGTAATTCTGAAATAATGAATCTTTGATCACGAATAATGAATTGCGAATTATGAATTATATCTAAAATTCCGTAATTTTGCAGAAAATTTTAAAATCGCATAAATTTTCCATAGATATGGCAGTTTGCAAACCTTCTATTCCTAAAGGTACACGTGATTTTTCGCCAATTGAGATGGCGAGAAGAAACTATATTTTCGACACTATCAAGAGTGTGTTCCGTCTTTACGGTTTTTCTCAGATTGAGACTCCTGCAATGGAGAATCTTTCAACTTTGATGGGAAAGTATGGTGAAGAGGGAGATAAACTTCTTTTCAAGATTGTCAATTCAGGTGATTTCTTGGCCGACGTTAATAAGGCAGATCTTGAGTCTGGCAGCAGCGTAAAGGTTCTTAAGCAAATTAGCGACAAGGGTCTTCGTTATGATTTGACTGTTCCTTTCGCTCGCTACGTTGTAATGAACCGTGGTAATTTGTCGTTCCCATTCAAGAGATTCCAGATTCAGCCAGTTTGGCGTGCCGACAAGCCTCAGAAGGGTAGATATCGTGAATTCTATCAGTGCGACGTGGATGTCGTTGG
>DCIP01000232.1:19505-20363 GCA_002317115.1 Candidatus Scybalocola fimicaballi | reverse complement strand
CAGAAAGTTTATTTGAAAGCATGCGAGGTCAAGCCGATGAAGACAGAAAAGGCTCACAATATTGAAATCTCAAAAGAGGCTATCGACTCAATATTCAAGGCTATTGATACACATGAAAATATTGGGAAAAGAGATTTTGCGCTATTCTTTCTAATGTATAGTATTGCTGGTCGCATTAATGAGATTCTCTCACTGAAGGTGTCAGATTTACATATGAACGAACCTAATTCAAGAAACTACCTTATCATACTTGGCAAAGGATATAAGCGTAGGACACCACCCATATTAAAGGATGTGGCAAAGATACTCAAGGGGTATATCTCCTATTTCCATGGGAAATCTCCGAATCCTGAAGACTATTTGTTTTTCTCCGTACATGATGGCTGTAAAACAAAACTTACCCAAGAAGCTGTTAATGCTCGGCTTAGCAAATATGTATCAATAGCCCATGAGAAGAATCCTTGTGTACCAGTTCACCTTTCTTGTCACAAACTGCGTCACGCTCGTGCAAGTCACTGGCTTGAGGAGAATCTAAATATTGTAGCAATACAACGCTTGATGGGACATGCAGATATAAATACTACTATGCGGTACCTATTCGTTTCAACTAAGCAAAAGAACGATGCTTTGTCCAAACTCGAAGATGACATCACAAAGAAAGTGGCTAAGAAATGGAAAAACGGTAAAGCATTACAATCACTATCTGAATTATTTGATATCTAAACGAACAAATGTGCTGGGAGGAAACTCCCAGTACTATTTACCGAAGAAATATTATCCTAAAAAATATAACATTTATGAGCACATATTCAGATAATTAGAGAAACAATTTCGTATAATATTCGTTTTAGGAAAATC
>DCIP01000232.1:17670-19462 GCA_002317115.1 Candidatus Scybalocola fimicaballi | reverse complement strand
GAGGATTTAGGCGACGAAGATATCCTAAACTACATCGATGAGAATGAACTTACAGCCGAGACATCGTTTGATGAGGATGGCTTGAATTTCGACGAGATGTGTGCCATCGAGGTGATGACTGCCATATCTCAGGATTTGCGCATTGAGATCAAGGACGACGTGGAGTTTATGGACATCCTTCTCTATGGAACAATCGGTGAGGCTGCAGAGTATTTGAAGGAGTGCTAAATAAGAATGGGGCTATCACAAGCCCCATTCTTTTTGATGATTATTTCTCAGCTCCCAAATCGTATTTGCCATTCTGGTATTTAACCAAAAATCTTTTTGTTGTGGATGAACTGTCCAACATTTCGCCGTTGTCAATATTTAATTGTTCTCTCCAATTCTTTTTAGTGACAATCAAATCGTAATAACCGTTGGTCATTGTCTCTGCAGTCTGAAATGTTAACGTCTCTCCCTGGCAGTCTTCGCTGTCCGACAGATGTCTTTTGCAAGAGTATAAGGATAATTCACTTGATAAGACTTTTCTGATTGTATGAGGTGTGATTGCGATTAAATCAATGTGCTTTTCAGCCATTTGGTCTTCAAAACTGCTATTGCTTGCTGATGTCAAGTGTGCGTATGCTTTGGCAGTGTCACATAAGATGTAGCAAGTGTCCAACCAAATTCCGGGGTTGTCGTTAAGTGCTGATTTACAGAAATCTTCGATTGCGATACTGTCGATAAGATTACCTTCTCCTTGACTGTAGCGGAAAAGTTTTAGAATGGTAGTGTCTCCGTAAGGACCGTTGACAGTGTCGTTTGCCTCCATCTTAATGTAGAAGATCTCTCCTGATGGAAGAGTGTCCATGATGCAATATTTGAGAGAATCGGATGGCATTAGCTCTGCGTCGACGGTGCTGACCGAATCCGCCATGATGGAATCTGCATTGCCGTCGCCTTGCATGTTGTCATTATTGCTATTTCCCGAACAGGCAAAGAGACTGATTGCCAATATTACGCTATATATGTATTTCTTCATTGTCTTGTTTGAATATGATTAAATTATTAAACAAAAAAAGGAGAACATTTCTGCTCTCCTTTGGTGCGGATGACGGGACTCGAACCCACACGTCGCAAGACACTAGATCCTAAGTCTAGCGCGGCTACCAATTACGCCACATCCGCATTTGCGATTGCAAAGGTATAGCCATTTTGAGCGTTCTCCAAATGTTTTGGAGACTTTTTTTGAAAAATGTTTATTATGATTTGAAAATCAATATTATAATTTGTAGGGGTAATCCCTTGTGGTTACCCCTACATTTTGTCATCGTTAACGTTAACGTCAGCGTTTTATCTCAAAAGCATCCGCGTCTTTCCAAACTGGGAATTTCTTACGGAATTTTTCCAAAGCTTCTTTGTCGAATTCAGCCACGATGATTTTCTCGTCGCTCTCTGCTGTTGCCATTGTCTTGCCTTTGAAATCGTAGACGACACTCTGTCCGTTATACTCAATGCAGAGATTGTCGACTCCGATGCGATTCGATCCGCAGACGTAAGCCTGGTTCTCAATGGCTCTTGCCTTCAACAGCGTTGTCCAACCGTCGATGCGGGCGGTAGGCCAGTTTGCCACATTGATTAGGATATCGTAGTTGTTGTTCTTGTTGCGCATCCACACTGGAAATCTGACATCGTAGCAGACGCTGAGACTGATGTTCCAACCTTTGTAGCTCACAATCGTCTGCGTGTCTCCGCCTGAGAATGCCTCACGCTCCATTCCGATGGAGAAGAGGTGCTTCTTGTCGTAATGGCT
>DCIP01000232.1:8946-17530 GCA_002317115.1 Candidatus Scybalocola fimicaballi | reverse complement strand
TCCTCCGCGAAATTGTGGGCGTCGGTAGAGAATCCGACGTTGTACATCTCTGGCAACACTAATAAATCCAACTTCGGATTCTCTGCGTCGCTGCAATATTTCTTTATCTCTTCCTCGACGCGGATATTGTTGGCGTCGGGATTCATCCATTGAATGTCGTATTGGAATATTCCGATTTTCATATTTTTATGTGATTTATATTTTGTCGTTCGACGACATGGTATGTCGTCGAACTGCCGCTTCGTAAATTGCTTTTAATTTTTCCTCCTCTTTCTCCCAACACAATTCTTCCGCTAATCGGCTGAATTTATCATGGTCGATTGGCTCGTCGAGCATGGAGTTGATTGTCTCTGCCAATGCCTTTGGAGAATAGTCGGAGATGAGTTTGCCGGTTTCGTGAGTGGCGACGATTCTGCGTATTTCAGGGAAATCGGTTGCCAAGAGTGGCACGTGGCATTGGATCATGTCGAACACTCGGTTTGGCAAGGCGTAGTAGTAACTCAACCCCTGATTCTTAAGCAGGCAAACTCCTATAGCCGCATGTTTGGTGATTGAGGCAAGTTCGGCATACGGGATATGGCCAAGGAAGATGATTCTGTCGTTGGCTTTAGTCTTGAGTTCTTCGTAGAGATCCCCTTTTCCTGCCACGACAAAGATTGCGTCCTCTCTGACGTATGGCATCGCGTCGATGATCCATTCCACTCCACGCCCCACGTTGACTGCTCCTTGGTAGAGAATGATTTTCTTATCGAGTGGAATTGAGTGTGTCTCTGTCGACGGAATATCGTCCAGACTCTTGTACGACGGCATGTTGCGCACCACACCGAGATTCACACCATAACGGTTTTTATAATAGTCTGCGATAGATTGGCAGACGGTGTATCCATGCTTGACCTTTGGCAGAATCCAATCCTCGATTTTAGTCCATACTCCCTTCACAAACTTTCGGTTTGTCACCTCCGGAACCTCCGGGAAGAGTTCGTGCAGATCCACGACGAGCGATTTGCCACGCAGCTTGGCTGCAAGGTAGGTGCCGGCAAGAGCGTCAGTGTCGTTGGCTGTGAAGACATCCGCGTCGGCAAAAAGGAGATGAAAGAAGAAACGGATATTGATTTCCGCGTAGAAAAGCACACCACGTTTGAAGAAGACGTTGAGACGCTCCGTGGCATACTCCTTCTGGTAAGGTTTGCAGGGACGGCTTTTGCATCCAACCACCTTTACCTCGTAGCCGAATTTATGGAGCGACGTCGCAACTTTGTTGACACGTTGGTCGCTTTCGAGATTGTTTGTGACAGTGAGTATTATCTTTGTCATTTTAGTGTCTTTCATGTAACGTGCACAAAAGTAGTTTGTTTTTGCGTTTTTTACCCTTCATTTTTGTATTTTCGCAAAACAAGTTTGATTGATAATATGAAAAAGATAATTTTCCGAACAATAGGGTGTGCCTTTTTATTGGTCTTAAGTGGCTGTTTTGCAGAATCTAAGCAAGATTTTGTCAATGCACCGTCATCGCAAGACAAACAAAATCAAGAAGAAAAAACTTTAGTTGCACCGTCGTCTTCAAATAGCACATCGGGCAAATATGGCACTGCCGACGCGATTGCCGACTTGAAAAAGATGGGCGAGGGCGATTCTATTTTCATGCATTCGGTGCGACGTGGAAAAGTGTACCGTCACAAGCATTATTTCCTATCATACAGCGAGAGAGACGAGCAACCGGAGTGGGTGAGCTATGAGTTGACTTATGATGAAGTGACAAACCAGTCGGCTAAGAAGGAAGATTATTTTACAGATGATCCCATAATCGAGACAGGTTCTGCCACATATTCTGATTATTCAGGCACAGGATACGACCGTGGACACATGGCACCGTCGGCAGATTTCCGTTTCGACAAGACTGCCCAGCTTGAGTGCTACCACATGAGCAATATGAGTCCGCAGCTTCACGAGTTTAATGCCGGACTATGGAATGATTTGGAGGGGCAAACTCGTTATTGGGCAAGACTTTACAACAGAGTCTATGTTGTCAGCGGACCATTGTTGAAAGGAAACGAGCAGAAGTTGACAAAGAAGAAAGGCGACCGTACAATCAAGACAAAAGTGTCGATCCCTACACACCATTTCAAGATCGTTTTTGATTACAGCAACAAGAAGCATCCGAAGATGATAGCCTTCCTTATGCCTAATGAAAAGGGGTTGAAGGGTAAAATTATGGATTACGCAATGACAGTCAGAGATTTGGAGAAGAAAACAGGTATTGATTTCTTCGAGAACATGCCTCGCCAGACTCAGGATTATCTTGAGACATATATGAAGAAGAGCGAGTGGAGCGTGTACGACAAGTAATAAAGTAGTAATAATGGAAACAAATCATAAAATATATATTGGAGCATCACAACGGATGACTGAGACAATTGATTGCTCAGTCGATTTAGTAGTAACGTCACCTCCATATCCTATGATTGAGATGTGGGACAAAATCATGGCTGAGCAAAATGCTGATATTGCCAACTTTTTAGAAAAAGATCCGGGGAAATCATTTGAACTTATGCACCAAGAACTTGACAAGGTGTGGAAAGAGTGTTTCAGAGTGATAAAACCAGGTGGATTTTTGTGTATCAATATAGGAGATGCAACAAGAACTATCAATGGAAACTTTACTTTGTATAATAACCACAGTCGTATCTCAAAGGCTTGTATTGACTTAGGATTTATCGGTTTGCCAAACATTATTTGGAGAAAGCAGACGAATGCACCAAATAAATTCATGGGTAGTGGTATGTTACCGTGTGGGGCATACGTTACGCTTGAACATGAATGGATTCTTGTTTTCAGAAAAGGCGAGAAGCGAGTATATAAAACTACAGACGCTAAGCATGACAGAATGAAGAGTTCTTTCTTTTGGGAAGAACGCAATGTGTGGTTCTCTGATGTATGGGAAATAAAAGGAACAAAGCAAAGCCTACAGAAATTCAATACGAGAGAACGTAGTGCTGCCTTTCCACTTGAAGTGCCTTTCCGATTAATTAATATGTTCTCACAAAAAGGGGATATGGTTCTTGATCCTTTTCTTGGCACTGGAACAACGATGCAAGCAGCAATATTAACAGGTAGAAACTCTTGTGGCTACGACATCGATGCAAATTTTGAATCCGTAATCAGAGAAGGGATTGAAGGTCTTGATCTTGATCTTTGTAATGGGTCAATAAAAAGAAGATTCGATTCGCACAAAGCTTTTATTGAGGATCGAGAAAAGGCTGGCAAAGAAGTTAAACATTATAATAATACATTGAATTATAAGGTTATGACGAAACAAGAGATAGAAATAGAGTTTAACTATCTGATTTCAATTGTTCGTGATAAAAATGGAACATACGTTGTTGGTTATGAAGATCATTCTGATTTGACCACTATGCCTATTAAGAAAAATCATTTTTAGCAGTTCAATAAATGTATACTAAGCATATTCTCATTAATGGTGATAGCCGTAATATGTCTCTTGTACCCAACGAATCTGTTCAACTTATTGTGACATCACCACCATATTGGCAATTGAAAGATTATGGAGCAGACAAACAGATAGGCTTTAATGATACATATGAGGAATACATCAATAACATTAATCTTGTTTGGAACGAATGTTTTCGAGTGTTGGCACCTGGTTGTCGTCTATGTGTTAACATTGGCGATCAGTTCGCTCGCTCTGTTTATTATGGTCGATACAAAGTTATTCCAATTCATTCTGAGATAATTAGGTTCTGTGAAGAAGTTGGATTTGACTATATGGGTAGTATCGTTTGGCAGAAACCAACTTCAATGCATACTACGGGAGGACAGATGGTAATGGGTAGTTTCCCCTATCCTCGTGGTGGTATTGTTAAAATTGACTTTGAACACATTTTGCTTTTTAAGAAGATAGGTGACCCATCATTTGTGCCAAAGGTCGTTAAAGAGAACTCTAAACTATCTGTAAAGGAATGGAATGAATATTTCTGTTCTCATTGGACATTTGGCGGAGCAAGACAGGACAAACATATTGCGGTATTTCCCGAGGAATTGCCTAAACGTTTGATAAAAATGTTCTCATTTGTCGGAGATACGGTTCTTGATCCTTTTATGGGTAGTGGAACAACAGCGTTAGCAGCAAGAAATCTTGACCGAAATTCAATAGGTTACGAAATCAATAAGTTATTCAGAAAGTTTTATGAAGACAAGGTTGTCCTGTCCGACGAGAATTCGGGAAATACCTTTGAAATGCAAGAGGATACGTCAGTCTTTGACTTGCATTCTTCAATTGAAAAATTGCCTTATAAGTTTGTGGATGTCCACAAAATGAATAAACAGGTAGATGTCAAACAGAACACATACGGAAGCAAGTTTGAGACGGACAAAACTCTGTTTGGAAAGGAATCAAAGATATTAGATCCTACACCTTTTGATAATAAAAGAAACGAGGACGAACCAATGGTTATTGTGAATCATGCTCGTAGGGAGTTACGACTACTTATGATACAAAAGGGTATTTGTTATCTTCGTGCTGGCGACACTAAGGGGTCCGTATTAGTACAATCGGGTTTTGAACGATTGCAATACGTTTTGTTGCATACATCAGGAAATGAACCGCAATTATTCAAATTGAAGAAAAAGGGCATGTTCCAGATATGGACTAAGGAAACACTTATTGAGAACGGATTCAATCCTCAGAGCTCTCCTTATTATATTGTTCTACGCTTTGATAATCAACACCCTATTCTGATAAATAAGGTTCCTGAATTGAAAGAAGACAAGAATACATATAGGGCGAAGATTAAGAAACTTAGTGAGTTCGTGATAAACGAAAAAGGATAGGTGGTAAGCCTATCCTTTATTTCTTTGCAATCTTGTTTCCAATTTATTCTTTAGTTCATTCCAAGTCGCAGAATTTTTAGGTATACTTAGTTTTTCGTCACTAAATTCATATTCAATTCCGTATTTGGATAAGCTATATTCTATAATTGGACAATCAAATTTTTCTCTCTTATTATTGATTTTAAATGTCGAACTCTTGATTTGAAGAGGATAATATTTATTACCATCTATGATATAACCATCGATGCCCTTTTGCTCATCAAGCGGAGACCCCAAAATTGCTTTCAAACCTTTTTTCGAAGCAATGTCTTTGAGTATTAATTCCTGTGCAATAAGTCCGCAATATGTTTTATTGTATGTTAGGTTTTTTAGCCATTTTTCAACATTATCTTTGAATTCATTCTTGGAGGCAAATTCCTTGATTTTATTCGTTTCTGCACCAAATAGAATATTCCCAATTTCAGAAATCTTTTCCATAATATCTTCTACGCCTTGGCTTGTCCCTAACATTTTGACTGTTTTCTGTTTCCCTTTTTTGCCATCTGGTATGTCGATATCAGTTCCTTCTTTTTTATTATGAAACTCTACCCAACTGTCAAGATTTGGTTTCTCAACAGTTAGACGGTATTCCTTAATCAGTTCAGAAACTTGTCCCACATTTTCAGGCTTGCTACCGTGTGCCCATTGATTTATTTGGTTTAAAAATGTGGAAAGGTATTTTGGCAATTGCAATTCATCGTTTATGCATTTATCCTTAATAGAAAATAGGGATTTAGCCAAATCTTCAGATATATTAAATTTAGCCATCTCTTAAAAATCTATAGGGTTATACTCAATACTTATTCCATCTTTCTTCTTGTCGTAATACACAATCGGTACATCTATTGTTTCAGACAGTCGAGCCTCAAGCTTGTATGTTGCTGATTTGATCTGTAATGGTTTGCCACCGATAAATCCATCAATGCCTTGAGCCTCCTCTTCAGGATTTGCTTCTCGCCAGTCTTTATTCAATTGGGATGCAATCGTTGAAATAATTGCGGTTTGGAATTTCAACCCGCAGTAGGTCTTAGCATAGACAAGATCCTTTACCCAGTTTTCAACCATCTCCTTAGTGATTGCATTGAACGCTGGTTTCATGGTTTCGTACATATTCCAGATCTTGTCAGTAGCATCGTTGACAGCTGATGGATAGCGTTCTGTATACCAAGCAATCCATTCTTCAATGCTCTTGCCGTCAAATTCTTTAACAAGTTCGGACATCTGACCTACTACCTTTGGCCGAGTGCCACCAGCGTTGCCATTCACTAAGTTGATTACTTGCGTGACATATTTAGGGAATTCGTATTTAGGGGCATTTGAAAGCTCAGCCACCTCGTCATTTGAAATCTTTAATTTCTTCATAATGATTTTGATTTATAGTTGATTGAACAATTCTGTTATATGTACTCCTAATCCGTTTGCAATCTTATGAATGCAAACCAGAGATGGGTTACGTTCGAGTCGTTCCACCATGCCAATATAGGTACGGTGAAGTTCTGCTCTTTCCGCAAGTTTCTCCTGTGAGATTCCTTGCGCTTCGCGAAGCATTTTGACTCTGTGAGCGAATGACTTCAAATAATCATTCTCTTCTTTGTTTTTCATATGAAAATGCACTTCGATTTTTTTTGTAAAGATATAATCACGAACATATCTCATCAACATACAATTGTATGCATCGACTTCGTAAGGTTTTTCTTTTTATTATGAATTTATTAGATGACTTTTCTCCTTTTGTTTTTTGATAGAATGTAAATATTAATCAAGTGATTCTCTTAATTTTTAACTCTTAATTTTTATTTCTAAACGTAAAAAGTGCTATATTTGCGACTATGAAATGGAATAAATTTTTTTTGATAAATATATTCATGTTGCTGGGTGTCCTATTTAGCCCGGCACATGCTGCATATTATGGCCTTTTTGAAACACCTGCCACTACGGATTCAATGGCCGTTATGAAGACACGAAAGAGTGATGAGAATATCACTTGGCGCTGTTCAAAAACCAAAGTCAAGCATAAGATACAGTTACGTCGAAGCCGATACAAGCTATCAAAAGAGGATCAGTCGATGCATGAGTTGAGTGAGCCTGTGACTGTTGTTGTGGCATCGCCATTCAGTGTTGTCAGAATGACTAAGGCACTATCTTTTGAGGAGATGGGATTCCCAACAGCAGATTGGCTTGAGGATGCTACAATCACATTGACATTCAAGCGTAGTGGTGCTCCTGACACTCTTTATGTGGGAATGCCTGCGCCTGAGAAGGAACGACCTGCCCCACAGATTGTTGAGGAGAATGGAAAGAGCATGTTTGTATGCCGTGGAGAGTGTAGAAACTTCCGTGCAAGCGTGCCAAAAGGTTTGCCAGAATCCAATTTGATCTACAACTGGTATATCGACGGTGAGTTGATGACTGGACGTTACGACCGTTGGTTTGAGACTTATTCACGTACAAAATATGATGACGGTGAGCATATCATCTCATGCGACGTCAGAGTAGGAGAGAATGGTAAGCCATCTCCACGTGCTGAGTATAAGATAGTACAGTCTACAAACGATAAGTGTGAGAAGAGCGTACGAGCTATACCATACTGGGGTGTTGAGTGTGCCAACGAGTCGGATCCAAGTGATTTCCGTTGGAATGAGGTTTGTGAGTGGGGATCGTTCTCGTGGATTCCAATTGAGAGCTATTCACATTTCTACCTTGAGGTAATCAACCGCAAGGTCGTAGCAAAGAAGGTTACTAACGACCCATCAATCAAGGGATTCCAGTTGGTTGAGGATAGCGAGGTCGACGATGAGTATAAATTCTTTGATCTGCCTTTGAATGTCAAGGCATACGCTGAGGAGCCGTTTGAGGGTCAGACAATCTATTTCCGTTTCATCGGTGACACGGTTCATTTTACTACAATCCCATACATTCATCCATATGTGGAGGTTAATCCTACTTACATTGATATCTGTGAGAATGCTTTCGACGCAGAGAAGATAGAGTTGACAGCTAAGGCAACTGGTTTCTTGCCTGCCACTACTCAGTATATCTGGATGTATAGTAAGGAGAAGGATGGAGTCTATGAGGAGTTGAAAGTTCCGTTCTCAAGAAAATTCGTTCCTTCACGAGCTGGATTCTACAAGGTTAAGGCAACCGATAGAGTCTACTCTTGTGAGAGTGAGCCTGTTGAGGCTGGTTTGAAGACGACAGATTGCCAACCTGTGGAGATTGTCTGTGTCGGTAATGACTATGTATGTAAGGGAACTACAACGATATTGAAATCATCGTTGGAAGGCAAAGAATATAAATATAAGTGGTATGTAGGACGTTTGGATGCCACTGATGTTGAGGACTTGCAAGAGATTCCAGACGCTACGTCATCCACATACCAGGCTGGTGCAAATAAAGAGGGTGAGGGTTATTTCATCCAAGTGGAGAAAGACCAGCGTAAGATTTTGTCATATCCATTCCACGTGCGCAAACTCGCGGCAATCAATGGAAACGTGACTGTGGACTTGCAGATGTTCCCTGCCACTGTCTGTGAGGGTAGTATCGTCAACATCAAGGCATCAGTCTTGACAAAAACATTTGATTTCGATTTGATCAATGGCAAGTATGATTACCATTTCTTGAAAAAATCGCTTTACGATTATGATTATCACGATGTTAAGTATGTAAGGGGTGCAAGCTCAGCAGCTGTCCTTCAGGA
>DCIP01000232.1:0-8772 GCA_002317115.1 Candidatus Scybalocola fimicaballi | reverse complement strand
AGCTGGGCTACAGCGTTCAACTCGCTCGACCGTGCTATCCAGGAGGTTGAGGCTATGCGTTCAACTCAGGCTCATGCCAACGACTTGATCGAGATCCATTTGGCTGAGCAGGTTTACACTCCATCTCAGGAAGAAGGCTTCGTATTCCCGTCGAATGTGACAATATATGGTGGTTATGATATCTCTCCTGTCGACGGTACTGCGAGCGGAAAGACTCGTAATCCACGTACACCGGCTAATCCTGAAGGCAACATGACTGTCTTTAAGGTTGATGATCCAAATGGCAGATTGGTGTTGGTGCATGAGAATCAAAATATTAAATTCTGTGGAATCATCTTCGACGGTTCAAGCCTTGCGGCAGAGAGCTCGTTGAACGGAAGAGCGATGTTAATTGAAAACAGTACAGTCGCTATCGACTCTTGTGTGTTCAACGGATTCTATTTTAATGCTGTATCAAACAGTGCGGTGACTGCTATTGCGATAGAGAAGGGTAAAGGAAAGGAAACTTCGAAAGTTTCAATCAAAAACTCAACATTCACTCAGATCAAGGGAGGTCAGGTCGGAGCTTGTATCTCTGTGATGGATGACAGTGAGTTGGAGATCTGGAATTCATGTTTCAACAACAACTCATCTTTATATAGAGGTGGTGTCACATTGTTGAGCTACAATGCAAGCCCTAAGATCAACATCTACAACTCGACATTCTACGATAACCAGTGTACATCGCCAATCGGTTATTACGGACGTGTGTTGATGCGATTTGTCGGTGGTAATCCTGCCGTCAACATCTATAGCTCTACTTTGAGCGGACGCTTCTATAAGGAGGCTGGTACATTGAATATCTATAATTCGTTGGTTGAGTGCGCAGGTCGTTGCGACGAGTATTCCAACAACTATCCAGCCAAGTCGAGATTCCTTGAGGCTACCAAGGATGCCAACGAGACAATGTGGGCTAAGGAGTTCTTGTCTAACTTCAAGGGTACAATCGCATCTAAGTTGTCGACACGTGGTGGTATCACACAGGTGTTGATGCCAAGCAACAAGCTTGAGATTGTCGGTCGTGCAGGTGCTCCTCATAAGTTGACTCCATTCGACCAGCGTGGTATTCAGCGTTCATCTATCTCAAGTACATTCGGCGCTTGTGACGCAGACTACTCAGCTGTGATTGAGATGACAGATCAGGGTTGTCCTGACCGCAAGAATACAAAAGCTTCGTTCAAGTCAACAATCTCTGGTTTGACAAATGCAAGATACCAGTGGGTGGACAACTATAATGATCTTCCTGATCAGAAGAGCAGCACAATGAAGGATGCTCCTCTTGGAACATATTGGTTGGAGGTAAACGGATATGATGCGATGGGTAATTATGTTACTGTTTCAAGTAACGAGATCCGTGTGTCAGATGTTTGTGAGGATCCAGGTATCTTCTACGTAAAGACATTGGATAAGGGAGGTAGCGACGAATTCAACGGTACGACTTGGGATCAGGCGTTCCAGTCGTTGGAGAAGGCAATAGACGCTGTCGCTAAATACAAGAAGGAAAACGGTGCTGATGCCCCTGCTACAATTCATATCGCAGGTGGTGAGTACAAATTGCAGAAAGATGCTGGTTTGGCTCTTGGCGAACTACGCAATGTAAAGGTGATCGGTGGATACGGATCATCTCCACTAAAGGGAGCTAAACGCGCTCACAAGCGTACTCCATCCGATCCTGGATTTGAGACACGAATCCTTGCTCATAGTGAAAAGGGTAAGTTTACTACATTCGCGTCTTCAAACAAAGATTGGAAATTCACTACTATTCATTTCGTCGGAACAGAGAATGCGGTCAACCCATTCTTCACAATGAATGGCGGACAGCTTACTCTCGACTCTTGCTTGATGAGCGGTTGCTGGTCGGATAACAATGCTCCATTCTTGCATTTAGCTGAGACATCTAAGTTGATTGTCAACTCTTGCTACGTCTATTCAAACAAGTCAGCTAACGGAGCATTCTTGAATGTGGAGAATAAGGGTAACAAGTCGAACATCACAATCTGTGGATCGACATTCTCTGATAATACATCAGTCAAGAACGGAGGTTCAGTGATCTACACTGCAAACTCATCTCCTACAATCTATGTGGTCAACACTACAATGTTCAACAACTCTTGTATCAACAAGTCGATGGCTGGAGTGGAGACTATCAGATTGTCGAGCGGTCACCCGTCGCTTAACGCTATCCACAGCACATTGTGTGGAGCCTACTTTATTGAGCAGGGTAACGCTAAGTTCTCCAACTGTATTGTTGAGGCTGTGGGTAATGCCGACGTGATAGGTGGATACATGCAGGCTAAGACAGACTTGACTGGTGCTTCTCAGACAGTCAGCGAGGCAGACCATAATGAATTCAAAACATTATTCTCAAATATTAAGCTTGGTAACAGCAATACTCCAGTCTTGACTTTGATCAAGCAGATGAATAAAGTGAATGTTGCTAAGGCATCTTGCCCAGAGTGTTCTACTTCCAAAGATCAGACTGGTGCCGACCGTAAGGCAGATGCTGTCACACCAGGAGCAGTTGAGCAATAATTAAAATAGGACTATGATGGAAACGTTGATATCAAATTTGAAAGAACAGTTGTGTGAGGCGTTGTCGCTTGAAGATATTAAACCAGAAGAGATCGGCACTGACGATCCTCTTTTCGGCGACGAGGGTATCGGCCTTGACTCTATTGATGCTCTTGAGATCATCCTTTTGATTGAGAAAAAGTATGGTATCAAGATCACAGATCCAAAGAAAGCTAAAGAGGCATTCACATCTGTTCGTACTATCGCACAGTTCATTTCCGACAATAAGTAATATTGGAAGAAAGTTTGAAAATGAAGATCCTTTGTTGCGCAAGTAGCATCGTAAGTGTGTCTGGAATAGGAGTTGGCAAATGTTTTGATGACATCGCTGACGCTGACTATTCAGCTAAGAAACCACTCTATACTGACACTGCCCATGAGGTGCCATTGCGTGAGATTCCATTCAGCAACGAAGATATTAAACGAATGTTGGCAGACGACTATAAGGTTGTTCTGCCTTCTCGTATTTATACACGTACCGCTTTGCTTTCAATGCTTACGGTGGCAGACTTGCTAAAGACGTCGCCATCTGTGTCGGGCAAGAAGGTTGTGGTGGTGAACGCAACCACTGCTGGCGGTATGGATAAAAGTGAAATCTATTACCGTGATCTGAAAGCCAACGGTGATGCTGACATTGCTTTGGCGCAAGGTCACGAGCCGGCCGACGCCACTAACCTTGTCTGCGATATTCTCGAAAGCCGAGGTGCCGAGGTGGTGTGGAGCACAACCGTCAGCACGGCATGCTCGTCGTCGGCAGTGGCTGTAGGAATAGGAATGGATATGTTGAAGGCTGGCGACGTGGATTATGCCATCTGCATGGGCGTTGATCCGTTGTGCAAATTCACAATTAATGGCTTCAACTCACTTGGAATTTTAAGCAAAAATGTCTGCCGACCATTTGATGCCGACAGAGACGGATTGAATCTTGGTGAGGGTGCTGCAAGCGTGATGCTATGTGCTGAGTCCCAATCAACGGAATTGAATGGAACTGTGGCATTGTGTGAGGTGTTGAGTTGCGAGACAGCCGCCGACGCTTACCACCAGACAGCCACCAGTCCCGATGCTGTGGGCCCAACCTTGGCTATGAAAGCTGCGTTGCTGAAAGCAGGTATTGAAGCCGATAAAATCAGCTACATTAACACTCACGGTACTGCCACTCCTAATAATGATGAGTCGGAGTCGACTGCGATGATCAACATCTTCGGAGAGAATGTACCACCGTTCAGTTCCACTAAATTCTGGACCGGCCACACACTTGGGGCGTGCGGAGTGTTGGAGATGGCGTTGTCGGCAGAGATGCTTCAACGACAGATGATTCTTCCAACTCGTAATTTTGCAACAGTGGAGAGACTGGCTCCCGTCGGCAAGATGGAGAATGCCAATCTCGACTATATAATGACAAATTCATTTGGATTTGGCGGTGGCGCAACATCAATAATAATAAAGAAGGTATGAGTTGCTATATAAAAAAAGTGTCCACCGTCTCTCCAATCGGAGATTTAGGCGAGAATGTCAATTTGAACTCGTTTGCAGAGAACTCTTTTTCTGCAACTGAACCCGATTATAAGGGGGTGATTACCAACGCCAACCTTCGCCGTCGAATGAACAGAATGCTGAAGATGGGTACGTATGCAGCATTAAAATGTCTTGATGGCGTTGATGTGGATTTGATTCTCACAGCGACGTCGCTCGGATCTATCTCAGATACCGAAAAGATGCTCGACACTATCTACACAAGTGAAGAGACTCTTGGAAATCCCACAGCCTTTATCCAAAGCACATTCAACACTTTGGCTGGAAATATAGCCCAGCTGAAGCAAACACATGTCCCTAATATCACTTTTGTGAATCGTGGCGACACTGTGGCGAACGCACTTCGTTATGCCCAGGTGAAATTAGATGGAGACGCTAATAATATATTATATGTCTCTTCAGATGAGAAGACGGAATTGTCTGAGTCGGTTTTGACTAAGTTCAAGTTATCATCAATTGGTGAGGGTGCGACGTCAATGATTCTATCTTCCGATAAGACGGGAGCTTTGGCGGAGATTGTCTATTCTAAATGTAGGGTTGATATCCAGACTGCATTGGCTCAGACGGAAATTTCAGCAGACGATGTAGAGATACTTGATTATAAGAGATGGTGTGGTGAGTATGCCACAGCACCAGCGTTTGGAGTGGCTCTTGCTGCACGAATGATGGAATACGGAATGTTTGATGGCAAGACACACGTCGCCATAGAGCACAGATACGGTCCGGAAAAGAGTGTGATTATATTGAAAAAATGCTGATGGTTTACATCTTCATAATACTCCTTGTTCTTGTTTTTTTGGTGTGGTCGGCTGCCGACATCGCGTCGGGAGTCTACGTAAAAACCTTTTGCGGAATCAAGGAATGTGATGAAAAAGTAGTATCTTTGACTTTTGATGACGGTCCGGAGCCGGTCACTACAGAGAAGGTATTGGAAGTCCTGAAAAAGTATGATGTCAAGGCCACTTTTTTCTGCATTGGGAAAAAAATTGAGCCAAATTGTGAGGTTTTTAAACATATTATAACATTTGGACACACATTAGGCAATCATTCTTTTCATCACAACGATAATTTTTCCCTACTTTTGCCATCGAGAATGAGAGATGAGATCGGACGATGTCAGACTGAAATAAAAAAATATGCCGGATACGAACCACGATTCTTTCGTCCTCCGTTGGGAGTCACAAACCCGATGTTGGCTATAGCGTTGAGATCATTCAGGTTTGACATCATCGGATGGAATGTAAGACCGTTCGACACGTCGGCAAAAAACGCGGAAGAGGTCAGCCGACGGGTGATTTCCAAAATCCGACCAGGCTCAGTGGTGCTGCTTCACGATAGAATGCCACACACACCGGAAGCTTTGGAGACGATTTTAGACTGGCTCTACGCCAATGGATATAGAGTTGTACCGTTGGAAGAGATGATGAGCCGTCAACGCAAAAACTAAAAAAGAGAAAAAAGGGCAATTTTAATAAAATGAAAAACATGAAGAATCTTTTTAAGAATATCACAGTTGGCGTTATCGCCATGATGATGTCTGTAGGCTCTGTATTTGCTGAAGTTCCTGCTGGTTTCAAGGCTTCATCTGATATGCAGAAGTTTAGAACTGATATGCTTTCAACAGCGAAGTCGATGACTACAATGAAGAGCGATTTTGTGCAGGTGAAGCATATCTCAGGTATGACAAAGGATATCGAGCAGACAGGAGAGTTCAGTTTTAAGAAAGACGACAAGCTTTCTTTGGAGTACAAGAAGCCAATGGTGTCGCAGATTGTGATGAACGGCAGTAAAATCAAGATGGTGAGCGGCGGACGCTCGTCAATTATCGACGCAAACTCAAATCCTGTGATTGCTAACTTGAAGAAGATGATGTCTGATTGTTTGTCAGGTCAGCTTCCAGAGAGTTCAAAGGATATCAAGCTTGATTTGTATGAGAATGATTCTCAGTATCTTGTATACGTTACTCCAAAGAATGGCCGTGCAGACCACATGGAGGTAGTCGTTGCAAAGAACGATTACACTATTTTAAGCTTCAAGATGGTTGAAAAGCCAAAGGCAAACAAGGGTAGTGACTATACTATGTTCACATTCTCTAACATGAAGCGTAATGTCGCTATCGACGACGCAATTTTTAAAGTACAGTAAGGTACAGTGATTAAAAGAATTCAGACTTATTTTTTATGTGTTTGTACGTGCATCCTCTGTTTGACTGGATGCGCGGACAAACAATTTTCTGCTATGCAGAGTACAGGGTCGGGCAGCTATACTCGCAACGACCTTTACCCTCTTTTAACTAAAAGCGGAGAGACTGTTGTGTACAACATGACTCTGACTTATAAGGATATGAGCATGAACGGCTTCATGGTGGCGTCGATGGAAGAAGACGAGAGTATTCACGTCGTATGCACAGCGTTCATGGGTATGACATTGTTTGATTTCACTATCAAAGACCATGGTTTTGATGTGAACTCGTGTATGGAGCAGCTCGACCGCCCTATAATCAAACATATTTTGAAGAAAGACCTTGTGACGTTGTTCACTCGCAACGTCGATTCTACATTCAGAGCAAAGAGATATAAGGAGCCAGCAAAGACAAATCTTGGCTATAAGATCCGTACTGCTACTGGTAAGGCTCACTATCTAATTGATAATGAACATAGAAGAGTCAACCACGTCAGCTTGTCAGGCGGACCGTTGAGAGCGGAGTTTACCTATTCTGAGGAGGCTATCCTTATTGCTCATCCACGTTTAGGCTTGGAACTGACTCTTTATCAATAAGATTGGGCCTATGAAATTTTGTGCTGTAATCCCTACTTTTAATAATCCCAAGACAGTCTGCGATGTGGCGAAATCTGTATTGCGGTACGTTGAGAGGGTTTATGTGGTGGATGATGGCAGCACAGACGAGACAAAATCCCTACTTTCAAATCTTGTGGTAGAGACGCGGGATCTCGCGTCTTCTGGAATAAAAGTCATCACGTTGGCGGTTAATTCCGGCAAGGGAAAGGCATTGACCACTGGTTTCGCCGCTGCCTACGCTGACGGCTACGATTATGCTGTTGCGTTAGACTCGGATGGCCAGCACTTTGCTGAGGATATTCCTGCAATGATAGCAAAAGTTTCGGAAGATAAACCGACTTTGGTGTGTGGTGTGAGAAACATCACTACGCAGGAGAATATGCCGTCGAAAAATACCTTCGCAAACAAATTCTCTAATTTCTGGTTCAAGGTAGAGACGGGAAGAGAGATTCCCGACACACAATGTGGATTCCGCGTCTATCCATTAAAGGAGATTACGAAGCGACACATCTTCTCATCACGTTATGAGGCTGAGTTAGAGATGCTTGTGAGATTATGCTGGGCAGACGTGGATATACAGACATCCCCAATCAAAGTTTACTATGCCCCAGAGGGCGAACGCGTCACACACTTCCGACCGTTAGCCGATTTTTCCAGAATATCAGTAATGAACACTGCTCTCTGCACAGGAGCCTTGCTCTACTACTGGCCTAAAACCTTGTTGAGATATGTGTTCGGACGATAAACACGTAGAGACGCAAGAACGTGCGTCTAATGAAAACGGTTGGAAGCAGAAAATCAAAAAATTCTTCACTTCGGATTTCAATATCAAAAACGAAAGCAACCAGAAAGTGGCGGCGGCCATAGCTGTGGGTGTGCTTGTCGGCATACTTCCAATATGGGGATTCCAAATGGCAGTAGGTGTGGCGATAGCCCAGATGTTTGGCTTGAACAGAATTGTGGTTTTGGCCACATCCAATGTCTCAATGCCACCGATGATAGTCGGCGTTTTGTATGGATCATACCAGTGTGGACGTTTGATTTTCCGTTCGGCACCGTCAATTTCAATGGATAATATATCGTTGGATGCGATGTTGGAAAGTGGAATGTGTTATATAGTGGGAGCCGTAATATTTGCAATAATTTCTGCGGCTATTGTGTACATAATCAGTTTTTTATTATTACATTTGCTACGAAGAAAAACACAACAACCATGATATTTCCAGAATTTCTGCAACAAGGTGATTTGGTCACTATTGTATCTCCAAGTGGAGCGATAGACGGCGAAGTGGTCGAGCAGGCAGCTGCTGCGATTCGCCAGTTGGGCTACTCTGTAAAGATTGCGGAGCATGCCAAAGGTAAGCATCATCGTTTTTCAGCGACAGACGAAGAGCGACTTGCAGATTTGCAGTCGGCACTTGATGATCCTCTGACACGAGTGATTATCTGTGGACGTGGCGGATATGGCTTGACACGTATTGTCGACCGTCTGGATTTTACAAAGTTCATCGAAAATCCTAAGTTTGTTGTGGGATTCAGCGACATCACAGCCCTACACGCTGCTATTCTGACAAAAGCCAAGTGCTGCTCTATCCACGGACAGATGGCTAAGGCATTTGTAGGTTATGATGCGACGTTGGACAAGAAAGACGCAGCCAACCCAGAGGTTGCGGAATCCGTAGAGGAGTTGTTGAATATTTTGACGGGAGTCCGTCGTCGCCAGACATATTTTTCATACAACCAGCGCAGCCGTGTGGCAAAGGAGAAGGTTAAGGGAAAATTGTTCGGTGGAAATTTGAGTTTGATCTACGCTCTTCGTGGTACTGAACT
>DCIP01000008.1 GCA_002317115.1 Candidatus Scybalocola fimicaballi | reverse complement strand
CTTTGAGGTTCGCACCTTTTTTTATATATCCTGAATCCCCGCCTATTATTTAGGATTTTTGCGTCAAAAGATGTAAAAGTTGATTCAATGCGAAATTTAGTCAGTGTTAGTCAATGATAATGTGCTTCAAATAACCGATATTTGTTACATATTTCAACTATGAAAATGAAATTTATTCGTTAATTTTGACTAACTAAAACAATAATGGGAAAGGGTATTCCGTTATAGATGTGATGACTTAAATAAACAAACCATGATTTACCGTAGTAAAGCGCCGTTAAGACTTGGTCTTGCAGGAGGAGGAACTGACGTTTCGCCATTTTCTGATCTTTATGGAGGAGCCATCCTTAACGCAACAATTAACATGTACGCGTACGCCACTATCGAACCCCTGGATAATGGCAAAGTAGAATTTGTTGGTCCTGATTGTGATGAATTTGAGGTGTGTGATGCAACTGAACGATTATCGACTGATGGATTCTTTGTACTGGCTCGTGGAGCCTATAATAGAATAGTATCTGATTTTACTCATTCTGCACTTTCTTTCCGAATCACATTGCATGTGGATGCACCAGCTGGCTCTGGTCTTGGTACATCGTCTACTCTTATGGTGGCGATTGTGGGAGCGTTTGCCGAGTGGCTGAAACTTCCTCTTGGCGAATATGATATTGCCCAACTCGCTTATAAAATTGAGCGTGAGGATCTGCAGATGGCTGGTGGAAAGCAGGATCAGTATGCTGCGACATTTGGAGGCGTTAACTTTATGGAGTTCTACGCCGACAATAAGGTTATCGTTAATCCTCTTCGTGTGCGTTGCCAATTCCAAAATGAGCTTGCCCACAACCTTCTTCTTTGCTACACTCAGACAAGTCGTGAGTCAGCAAAAATTATCGAAGGTCAGGTTAAGAACGTAAAGGGAAAGAACCAGACTTCCATTGAGGCTATGCACAAATTAAAGGAACAGGCAGTACAGATGAAGGAGCATCTTCTTAAAGGAGACATCGACGCTATGGGTGAGCTTCTTAATTTTGGTTGGGAATACAAGAAGAAGATGACGGATGGTATCTCAAATCCGTTTATCGATAAATTATATGAGACAGCTCTTAAGGCTGGTGCGACGGGTGGTAAAATCTCTGGAGCTGGTGGTGGAGGATTCATGTTCTTCTATTGCCCAAACTGCACTCGTTTCGCTGTAGAGAGAGCGTTGGCTGAATTAGGTGTCGCAGCTAAGAGATATGAGTTTACCTGCAACGGCTTAAAGACTTGGACAATATGATTACTGAAGCGATTATATTGGCTGGCGGTTTCGGCACACGTCTTAAGCATGTGCTCGGAAATATTCCGAAACCTATGGCACCTGTCGACGGCAGACCTTTCTTGGCTTACTTGTTCGCTCGTCTTCGTGGAATCGGAATCAATCACGTCATTCTATCCACTGGCTATATGCACGAGAAAGTGCAAGAATATTTTGGCGACAGCTATCGTGGAATTTCGATCAGTTATGCTCAGGAGACAACTCCGCTTTTCACAGGTGGCGCGATCGCCCTTGCGTCGACTTATGCTAAAAGCAACGATATCCTTGTGCTTAATGGCGATACTCTTTTCGATATTGATTTCAAGGTTTTCGAGAAATTCCATTTCGACAAGGGAAATAACATAACTATCGCTTTACGTAAAGTAGATAATGTTGAAAGGTACGGTGCTGTAAAGGTGGATGCCGACGGTAATTTGCTTGACTTTGTGGAGAAGGGCAAATTGAGTGGAGAAGGATTCATCAACGGAGGAATTTATATTGTGAAGAAAGATTGGCTGCATGCTCAGGGAATGCCTGCAAAATTCTCTTTTGAAAAAGAGATTCTTGAAATGCCGTCTTTCCGAAAAAATATTGTCGCGTATCCGTTTGGCGGCTATTTCATTGACATCGGTGTGCCGGAAGATTATTATAAGGCGCAGCGTGAGTTTGGAGGACTCTTTCCAAAAGCAAAATATCTTTTCCTCGATAGAGACGGTACGATTAATAAGAGGGTAGTCGACGGATATGTGACCAAGCCTGAGGAGTTCCAATTCCTAAGTGGGGCTAAAGAGGCTATGGCAATATTCGCTAAGAAATTCGACAGAATATTTATAGTCACTAATCAACGAGGAATAGGAAAAGGTATTTTCACTGAACAGAATCTTGAAGAGGTTCATGTCTCAATGATAAAAGAAATTGTAGACGCTGGAGGAAGAATTGACAGAATTTACCATTGTATAGACAAAACATGTGAAGAGACGGGAAGACGCAAGCCTGCCATAGGTATGGCTAAGGATGCCAAGCGAGATTTTCCTGAACTTGAATTTGCAGAGTCTACAATGGTTGGTGATTCCATTTCTGATTTGCAGTTTGGCTACAAAGCTGGAATGCAAACTGTCTATCTTTTGACTGATGGTGATGCTCCAGAGGAGACAAAGGATTATACAGATAAATTCTATAAAGATTTGAAATCGTTTGCGGATACACTGTAGAATCCGATGATTTCCAGATATAGACGGGGGAATATCCCCGTCTTTTTTTTGTTTCGTGTGTCAAGTTATAACTTGACACACGAAACAAAAAAGGAGCTCATTTCTGAACTCCTTTTAGCGGTATGGACGGGACTCGAACCCGCGACCCCATGCGTGACAGGCATGTATTCTAACCAGCTGAACTACCACACCATTTTTTTTATGTTTTGCTTCGTTTGTTTAGCAAACTTAGCGGAGAGAGAGGGATTCGAACCCCCGGTACCCTTACGAGTACACCGGTTTTCAAGACCGGCTCATTCGACCACTCTGACATCTCTCCAAGACTTTCGTCTCGTTTAGTGAACCGGGTGGGGGTCGAACCCACGACCCACAGATTAAGAGTCTGTTGCTCTACCAACTGAGCTACCGATCCATTTTTAAGTCTTTCGTTGTGTCGTTTCTTAAAAACGATGCAAAGGTAATGCTTTTTTAATTAACTCCAAATATTTCGGGCAAAAAAATGCAAAAAAATATTCAAATCATTCATTTTTCGCTAAATTTGCAGAGTTAAGGGTAATGAAACGGCTTTTTTTTATCATATCAGGGATAATTGCCTTGCTCTATTTGGCATCTTGTTCGACCACTAAATATGTGGCCGATGGTGATTATTTGCTCAATGATGTAAATGTGACCTGTGACGATCCAAGCGTCGACGCTTCTTATCTTTACGACTATGTGATCCAACAGCCTAATACTCCTGGTACTTTCTTCAATAAAACTTCTCTCCGTTTCTATTCTCTCTCTGGTAGAGATACGTCGAAATGGATTAATAAGGTTATCCGTAGATTTGGAGAGGCTCCTGTCATTTATTCCGAAGAGAGTACCCAACTTTCAGCTAAGGAGATAGAGTCGCAGCTTTTCAATATGGGATATTTTTTAGCCGACGTCGATTACGAGGTCGAGAAAAAGGGAAAGAAAGCTACAGTGACTTATGATATTAAGGCAGGTGAACCTTATAAGATTCGTAATGTGGATGAGTCTGTCGATGGTGGTCTGATAGATGATATCATGCATTCAAAGAATTTCTTGTCAGGAGATAAGGTAAAACCGGGTCTGAAATATAATGCTGAGAATATAGATTCTCGCGTCGGAGAAATTGTCTCGTTTGTGCGCAACCAGGGTTACTACAATTTTACTAAGGAGAATCTTTATTATTCCGTCGACTCTACTCTTGGCTCACATGAGGTGGATTTGAAATTGAATCTTCACGTTGATACATCAAGGGTGGGGCATCCGCTTACTCGTTACCGTACTTCAAATGTCTTTGTCAGGGTTGGCGAAAACCGTGGCTTCACAGGTAAGTTTGATACTACCCAATATAGGAATCTCACTATTGTCTCTCCTGAAGGTCGTCGATTCTTGCGTCCAAGCACAATTTACAACAATACATTTGTGCGTAAGGGAAGATTGTTCAGTGAACTTCTTCACGACCGTACTTTCTCAGCTCTTTCAGGACTGTCGGCTGTGCAGACGGCAAACGTGACTTATTCACCGGACACTCTGCCTAACGCTCTTATCGCGAATATTTCAGTCACTCCGTCGAAACCATATTATCTCCAGTGGGGTATCGATAATACCAATAATGCTGGCGATTTGGGTGTGGAGACCTACATAACCTATCAGGATAAAAATATTTTCAAGGGAAGTGAGGTATGGAGAATCCGTCTTGGTGGAGCTTATGAGATGGTGCGTTCTTGGCAACCTGATTCAATTCCTCAGGGTGATGTGGAGGGAGAGTCGTTAAGTTCAAATAATTTCTTTGAGATCAGTATCAATAGCTCTCTTGCTTTCCCACGTGTCCTTTCCCCGATTTTCAACGATACTTATGCGGCAAAGCAGGGTAAGACAATCTTCTCTGTCGGTTTTGTGTGGCAGAACAGACCTGAGTTTAAGAAACGATATCTGACTTTCGACTGGAAATATACATGGGCTACACGTCGCAACCGTTTCAGCCATACGTTGGATCTTTACAATATCACATATACTATTGTGCCTTGGGTATGGTCTGATTTCCAAACTAAGTATCTTGACGTTCCAAGAAACGCATTGCTTAAGCAGAACTATACCAATCAGCTGATCACTCGTTCGAGCTACACTTTCTCATATTCAAGTGCGTCAACAACCACTTCCGCTTTGATGAAGGCAAAGAAGATGCCGAAGTCGAACAGTAATTTCAGTTTCATGATTGATATGTCGGGCACTTTGCCTTCAGGCCTTGTCCGTTTGTTCAACTCTTCACAGAACGCCGACGGATATTATGAAATCATGGGAGTGCCGTTCAGCCAATATGCTCGTTTCGATATCGACTACAGCCGTACTTTCAGACTGGGCTTGCATCAGTCGTTAGCTCTTCACGCAGGAGCTGGTATCGCATCTCCATTCGGTAACTCAGAGCAGATTCCATACGAGCGTAGATATTTTGCAGGTGGTCCGAATTCTGTACGTGGATGGAGCACACGTGAACTTGGACCGGGCAGATATGTGCGTAGTGGATCTGCGGATTTCTTCAACCAAACTGGTGATGTTAAGCTTCTTGCACAGGCAGAACTTCGATTCCACACGGAAGGTGTTTTTGAATATGCTCTCTTTTTCGACGCTGGAAATGTGTGGACTATCAGAGATTATAAAAACCAACTCGGTGGAAAATTTGAGTTGGATGAATTGCCTAAGGATATAGCAACCAGCGTCGGTGCTGGTGTCAGATTAGATTTGTCGTTTATTCTCGTCAGATTGGATGTCGGCATGAAGGGATATGATCCGTCGACGAGGGAGTGGAATATAACGTCTCCTAATTTCAAGAGAGATGTCACTTTCCACTTTGCTATTGGATATCCGTTCTGATTAACGAAGAATTAGGAAATGTAAAAATTTCTTCTAATTTTGCATTTCTTTTGTGTTTCGTTTTATGCATAGTGCCTATGATTAGATTGTTACAATATAGATATAATATATTGGCTCTTTTGTTGTGCTTGCTCAACTTTGGAGCCATACACGGAGAAATCCAGTGCTATTTTTTTCATTATACGACTAAAGAGGGGCTTGCCAGCAACAATGTTCACGACATAGTGGAAGATCAGCATGGTTTTATTTGGCTTGCCACTCATTATGGAATCAGTCGTTTCGATGGTTGTAGTTTCCGAAACTATGAGCAGTCGAATTTTCCTGATATGAAGCGTAACGATACCTACCACGCTTTCAAATTGCCAAACGGTGATATCAGTTTCGGAGGATCTAATTTCACTATCTATTCCTACGATTATAAAAAACATACCTTCCACGATATTTCAGGTTTTGCGGCCGATGAAGCCCACAACTCTGATATCACTGGTTGCTCTATCCAACCTGACGGAGAGTGTCTGCTTACGTCAACCGGAATGGGAGTCTTCTCATACGATAAAGATGCCAACACTTTTCGCCAAATCTGCGCTAAAATCAAGGATAAAAAGGTGCTTGAGATCTTCAAGGATTTCAAGGGCAGATATTGGCTCGGTGGCTATGGTGGCGTTTATGTGACTGATATAGAGGGAAATATACAATTCGATTTCCGCCCGAGAATTAATGAGTTGATCAATAATATTCTGCAAATTGATCCTCGACACCTTCTTTTATGCTCCAACGTGGGCTCGTTGTGGATGGCAGACTTGAATGGAGATATTCCAAGTATAGAAAAAATTACAACACCTTTCCGATCGGTTGCATCTATTTGTAAATCATCAGATAACACTATTTTGCTTGGTACGTCGGGTGACGGACTTTGGCAGACAACGTATTCTGATGGCAAATTCACATTTGATAGGATTGTTCCGATAAATAAAGCCGACGCAACAATGTCGAAGGTGAGCGCAATCTACGTCGACAGCAAAAAGAGGGCGTGGATTTCAACTAATGATAATGGTGTCTGGTGTATCAACAGTATGTCGGACGCCAAGAGTTTCTCATCTATCGAATTGGGAATTCCTAAATCCGTTGGCTCAAGTTTATGCCCTTGTGGTGGCGGGCGTGTGCTTCTTGCCACAGACGGAGCTGGTCTGATTTTGCTCGACTCCACAAATAATGTATTGAAACATTGGACTACTGCGAATGGTTTGCCATCCAACAATGTGCTTTCGATTGAGAAGTATCAGAAGGGATATATGTTGTCGTTCTGGGGTGGCGATCCAGTATGCCTTTCTTTGGAGGATGAGAAAATTCAGCCAATTAATTTTAATAAATTGCGTTCTCCGTTTTCATCACAGTTGATGCAAACGAATACAGTCAAGAATATTCTAAAGAAGAAAGACGGCACATATTTGTTGTCGACGGGAGGTTATGGAGTCTATGATTTGAATAACAATGTGTTATCAAATGTATTCTTAAATCCTAAACTCCTTCATGATTCTCAGGATTTGTGGATGGAGCAGGCTTTCCAGTTGTCCGACGGTAGTGTAAGGATTCTTTCATCACGTACTGTTTGGAGCAATCGTGACGGTGAGTTTAAGCCGGTTTATCCGGACATTGCCCAGGCTAATTCTCAAAATCCACTGCTTTTCTTGCAAGGTTGTGAGGATAATGACGGAGGATATTTCGTGGTGGCAAATAGGGGTGTATTCAGATTTTCTGCCGACGATTCTAATTATGAAACTCTTGATTTTCTGCCATCTGGAGAGTATTTCGCTATTCAGAAGACAGATGATGGCAAGTTGTGGGTGACAAGTACCAAGGGTATTATGGCCATCGACTACAAAAATAAAAGCTACGAAACGATATTCTCTGCAGAAGGTCTGTCTGGAGACTACTTCGTAAGAAAAGCGTCGTGTATGTCGGAGGATGGCAAATTGATGTTTGGTTGCAAACATGGTTTTGTATGCGTCAATCCTAAATATGTGTCTAAAGACGCCACTGAGCATCTGTCTTTCTCTGAATTATATATCAACGAGGAGAAAACCGACCTTGATCCAAACAAAAAGATTGTTTTGGATTACGGACAGACTCATTTGCTGTTGACTCTTGACGTTGTCAACTATGCTGAGCCTAACACATACGATCTACGCTATCGTGTGATGCCGGTAGACACAATCTGGAATAGGGTATCGTCGTCGAGGGATATCACTATCGACGTCTTGCCTGATGGTGATTTCGATATCGAGGTGGGAGTGTTCTCTCCAAACGGTAAGCTATACCAGGCTATCTCATTGCCATTGAAGGTGTTGCCTCCTTGGTGGAAATCCACACAATTCATATTATTGTGTATCGCTCTCTTTATCGCTCTTGGATTCTTTATCTCCAATAGACGTGTCGCTGCCTTGAAACGTAAGAAAGAGGAACTTCAGAAGGCTGTCGACGAGAAAACTGTTGATCTTAGAAATGCCAACGAGGTTTTGGTAAATCAGAAGAAAGCAATCGAGGAGAAGAATGAATCATTGCTTAACACATTGAAACTCAAGGATCAATTAGTTTCGGTAGTGGCTCACGACCTTAAGAATCCGATGTTTGCTATCGTTACTACTCTTCGCCGAGTGATGTCGAACAGCCAGAGTGAGGATGTCTCGCGTCGACTACTTTCTGACGCCACTTCAGAGGCTGAGAAGATTCAGCAGGAGATGGTGAAACTGCTTCAGTGGGCGTCAAATTCTGAGCAGAAGATGAAGTGTGAGATCAGCAATGTCAACCTCACAAAACTTGTTGCTGATATCGTTACTTTCTTGCAACCGTTGTGCGACGAGAAGCAAATCACATTGGAATCTTCTGTAGTCAATCTAAATCATAATGTCATGGCGGACGAGAAGATGTTGGCTGTCGTGGTCAGAAACCTTATCTCAAATGCCATTAAATTTACTGGCAGAGGCAAGAAAATCAAGGTCGGAGCCGTTGAAGTCAACGATAAGACGGTTTTGACTGTAGTCGACGAGGGAATTGGTATGACAACTGAGTTTTTGGAGAAAATCAGAAACAGTGAGAATATCGTCTCACGTCAGGGTACGGAGAACGAGAAAGGTTACGGAATGGGATTGAAGATTGTTACCGATTTCGTAAAAAAGATGGGAGCGACAATTGATTTCGCCAGTGAGACGAATGTCGGTACGCAGATCACCGTGTCGATGAATACCGGTATGGAGATCTCAACAGAATCTGATAAGATAGAGGAGAAAGTTGTTGAATCTAAGCCAGATGTGCTTGAAGGCATCGATAAGTCGTTCTTTGAGGGCAAGACGGTGCTTGCAGTCGACGACGATCCACTTCTTCTTGACAATATCAAAGCCATGCTGAGTGATTATGTCACTGTGGAGACAGCCTCGAATGGAGTCGAGGGAATTGGTGTGGCGGAAAATGTCATTCCGGATTTGATCATTAGCGACGTCGAGATGCCAAATATGAATGGAATCGATATGTGTAGGGATCTTGCTCAAAGAGCCAACACGTCGAATATCCCGGTATTGTTCCTATCTGCTGTCCGTGATATGTCGACGCGAATTGCTGGACTCTCAGCTGGAGCCGTCGATTATATAGTCAAACCATTCAATGAGGGAGAGTTGCTGCTCAAGACATATAATTTCCTTCGTATGCAGCAGCACCGTCAGATCAAGATATTGGCTGGTTCGCTTAATGACGAAAACGATAACAAAAACGAAAGTGGAGAGTTGAACCCATTGATTCAGCAGCTTCTCGACTGTATCAAGAAGAATTACGGAAACGCTGACTATTCATTCAACGATATTGCCAAAGATCTCGGTTTCAGCAAATCCACATTGACGCGTCGTTTGAAATCGTTGATAGACAAGTCTCCTATTGAGATTCTGTCAGAGTACCGTCTGCATAAAGCCCAGACATTGCTTGCTGAAGGAAAGATGTCGGTAAGTGAAATTGCATACGAGGTAGGATTCAATGATCCATCGTATTTCAGCAGAAAATATAAAGATTTCTTTGGTACAAGTCCAACAAAATAAAATACTTGGTGATATTAGGTGGTATTTATTCATGGAGATAAATGCCACCTCTTATGGATAAAAGTTTCAAAAAGGATTTAGTAAATAAAAAACAACATCATTTTTAACCTGCCTAAACTGAAAAAATCCCATTTCATCGCATTTTTTCCTAGTTGAACTCGTGGAGTGATTTTCCTATTCTTTGGAGTGATTTTAAATTTCCACCATTGACCTTTGACCTATCTTTGCAATGTGATCGGAACACAACCGGTTGCGAAACAAAAACAAAACAACACAAAACAACAACAAAAGGAAAAGGAAAAACGAAACACAAAACACAATTAACAATTAGGCTAATAACAATCTAACATTTAATATCATGAAACATTTCTTTACTAAATTACTTCTTCCATTGGCTGCCGTAGCAGCACAGATGGATGCATCTGCAGCAACAAAGCAGATGGAGTATCTTAACAGAGGTGTTGTTGCCGTAAAGACAGGCAACGGAGTTTTTGTAAGCTGGAGATTCTTGGGTAACGATGCTCAGAGCACAGCATTCAATATTTATCGTAACGGTACAAAGTTGAATTCAACTCCTATTACTACTAAGACAAATTACGTTGACGCTGGAGGAAACGAGTCGTCAAAGTATGTTGTCAAGGCAGTTGTCAACAACAAAGAGATCGACGCATCTGACGCAGTGACTCCTTGGGGTCAGCAGTTCAAGACAATCAAGCTTAAGCGTCCAGGTTCATCTTACGAGCCTAACGACATGAGCTGTGGTGACGTTGATGGCGACGGTGAATACGAGTTGTTCCTAAAGTGGAACCCAACAAACGCAAAGGATAACTCTCAGTCGGGTACTACTGGTAACGTCTACATCGACTGTTACAAACTAAACGGTACTTTCCTTTGGAGAATCGACCTTGGTAAGAATATCAGAGCGGGAGCTCACTACACTCAGTTCCAGGTGTTCGACTATGATGGCGACGGTAAGGCAGAGTTAGTCTGCAAGACAGCACCAGGAACAAAGGACGGTAAGGGAAAGAATGTCATCATGGGTAAGGATAATCCTAATGCTGACTACAGAAACGGTAACGGTTACATCTTGACTGGTCCTGAGTATTTGACAGTCTTCGAGGGCGCAACGGGAGCAGAAATGAACACTATTGCATACAATCCAGTACGTGGTAACGTAGGTGGATGGGGAGACACATACGGTAACCGTGTCGACAGATTCAACGCTTGTACTGCTTATCTTGACGGTGTACACCCAAGCGTAGTTATGTGTCGTGGTTACTATACACAGGCTCATGTCGTAGCCTATGATTTGAAGAACGGCAAGTTGGTTCAGCGTTGGGAGCACCACTCAACAACTAAGGGACAGGGAGCTTACGGTGATGGAAACCATAATGTGAGTGTAGCCGACGTTGATGGCGACGGAAAAGATGAAATCATCCTTGGTTCTGCTTGTATCGATCACGATGGTAAACTTTACTACAGAACTGGTTTCGGACACGGTGACGCAATGCACGTGAGCCAGATGGATCCAGACACAGAGGATTTGGAAGGTTGGTTCTGCCACGAGGAGAAGGGTAGCAAGTACGGATACGAGATGAGAAACCTTCGTACAGGTAAGGTAATCTTCGGTAAGGCTACAGGTACAGATAACGGTCGTTGTATGGCTGCCGATATCGATGCTAAGCACAGAGGTTTTGAGTGCTGGAGCGCTTACAACTCAGATGTGTTCGACTGCAAAGGTAAGGTGATCAGCAATAAGAAACCATCGCAGAACTTCCGTATCTATTGGGATGGTGACCTTCAGGATGAGCTACTTGACGGAACAAAGCTTGACAAGTGGAACGGCAACGGAACAACAAGATTGATTACTTTGAAGGGTAATTCTTGTAACGGAACAAAGGCTACTCCATGTCTTTCTGCCGATCTATTTGGTGACTGGCGTGAGGAGGTTATCACTCATAACGGTGCTGATGAGATCTATGTCTACACTACTACAATCGAATCTAAATATCGTTTGTTCACTCTAATGCACGATGCTGTTTACCGTTGTGGTATCGCATGGCAGAACTCATCTTACAACCAGCCACCTCACCTTGGCTTCTACATCGGTGACGGAGTTGATAAGATCAAGCAGCCAGATATCTATCTAAACAAGAAGGGCAGTGTAACTCCTCCAGCTCCAGAGACAGCAGAGATGACTTCTACAGGTTCTCTAACTCAGGAACTTTTCGAGGGTGAGGCAATGGCTCCAGTAGTGCTAACAGTAGGTGGAACAGCAACTGGTTTCAAGTATGATGCATTGATCGACGGTGTTACAGCTAAAGAGGCTAACGGAACATTGACAATCTCTGGTACTCCTGCTAAGGCTGGTAAGATCACAATCAACAGTGTCGGTGGCAGTGAGGTAGTTAAGGTAGAGATCAACATTAACGTTGTGAACACTGGTGACAAGAAACGTGTAGCTTATATTACAGACAATACAAACTCTAATTACAAAAACAACAAAATAATACCAATGTTGAAGGGTTGCGATGACCTTTACGTTCGCGAGATTCAGGCAGACGCTGCAGACGCTAATTTGTCAAGCTTCGATTTGATCGTGATCGGTGAGGAGACTCCATCTACAGCGGCTATCATGGCAAAACTTGAAGGCATCGCTACTCCAATGTTGAGTATGAAGGTTCAGGGCTACAAGGTAGCAGACGGAGCATGGGGCTGGGCAGCCAACGGTTTCGGAGACAATGCAGAGGCTACAAACTTGGTTGTTGAGACAGCAGATCAGAATCACCCAATGTTCAAGGGTATCGATTTCTCTAAGGGTAATGAGATTCAGATGGTTTCAGCGGTTGAAACAAAAGGTTTGACTTACATGAATCCAGCGTCGTTCACAGATGCAATCGGTGAGATTAACACTATCGCATCAGTTAAGGGTGAGGAGCAGGTATGTATCTTTGAGATTCCAGAAGGTTCGTCAATCGCAGGAACAAAGATTACTAAGAAGTTTATCCAGATCGGTTTGAATTCAAGCTCTAACGCTAATCTAACTACTGATGGTCTTTCAATCGTACGCAACGCTTGCTACTACCTACTTGGTATGAACAATGGTACTGAGACTGATTCTGAAATCATCACTTCTACTACAATCGGTTTGAATGTGAACGTCTTCGCAACATCTGATAATTTGACAGTTACTTTCGAGGGTGAGGATTACGACGTGGTTAACATCTCTGTAATCAGCGTCACAGGAAAGATGATCAGCAGCGATATGATTGAGACTTTCTCAGGAAGCAACAGCTACCAGACTTCATTGAGCGGTATCCACTCAGGTGTATACATGCTAAAGATTCAGGGTAAGAAGATCAATCATGTATCTAAATTCATAGTAAGAAACTAATACCTAAAAAATCCTTTGATAAAAAGCACCATTCCTATATCCCATAAACCCCATAGCCACTTAGGAATGGTGCTCCCCCAAAGGGGGAATGAGAAAATTGATTCGTCTAACACAAAAAGAATAGGATTATGAATAAGTTTTTTCTAAATATAAAGCGATTGATAGCAGTGTTGATGCTCATATTGAGCATCCCTGCTTTTATTAATGCTCAGATTAGAGTGTTCACTATTGGAGACTCTACTGTTCAGGACTACAATGATGGTTATGCACCACGTAAAGGATGGGGACAGATGTTACCTTTCTTCTTCGACAAATCGAAGGTGGTGTGCTACAATAAAGCAGTCGGAGGCACAAGTTCAAAGAGCTTCTACAATGAGAAGTGGGCCGACATTAGAAAGCAGCTAAAGTCTGGCGATTTCGTCTTCATCCAGTTCGGAATCAACGACCGTGCTACTCAGGCTTACCGTTACGCTCCAAAAGATACTTTCAACGCTTACATCAAGAAGTATGTGAACGACTGTAAGGCAAAGGGTGCTTTCCCTGTATTGGTGTCGACAGTTCGTCGTGCTGCATGGCAGAATGGTAAGCCATACGATTCATACCATGAGCATCCACAGTTGATGCGTGATTTGGCAACATCGCTAAAACTTCCTTTGGTCGACTTGGATAAGTTCTGCTACGATCTATTTGTTAAGCAGGGACAGCTTTATTCAGAAAGACATATTACAATGCATCTTGAGGCTGGTGAGTATTCCAACTATCCAAAGGGCAACACAGACCAGGTACACTATCAGGAAACTGGTGCTATCGACAACGCAAGATGCGTGATTGAAACAATCGAGAAGAGCACAGATGCTAATCTAAAGAAGTTGATTCCAGGAATCCTTCCTCGTTACAACGTGACTTTCAAGATTAACGATGCTTCTAAGGCTAAGACAATCTCAAGATCAGCATCTTTCCCTGCTGGAATCAACGTCACTCTAAAGACTATTCCTCAGAACGGAGCTAAGTTCCTTCGTTGGGAAGACGGTACAGGAAAGAGCATTGCCACTACATCTTTGAAGGTAATCAAGATGGGTAGTGCCGATATCACTTATAAGGCTGTTTATCAGTCGAACATTGTTGAAAAAGATGATTTCGACGAAAATGCAGAGATCACAATCGACAACACAAAGAAGGTGTTGGTAGCTCCAAAAGCTAACAAGTATGTATGGTATTTCAACAATGCCAAGATCACTAACGGAACAACTCAGGAGATTGCTGTCAGCAACAACGGAACATACTCAGTTGAGGTGTTTGATGCAAGTGGTAAACTTCTAAAGCGTCTTGACGTTTGCGTCTCAATTGGTAAGGATGGTGTTGTACGTAAGATCTATTTGATTGGCGACTCTACTGTTTGCGACTACAAGGATAACCAGTTCCCAATGACAGGTTGGGGCCAGGTGTTGAAGTATTTCTTCAATTCTAATATCCAGATCGTCAACCATGCTATCGGCGGACGTAGCTCAAGAAGCTTCCGTGAGCAGGGTAGATGGAAGACTGTGTTGAACGCATTGAAACCTGGTGATTTCGTATTCATCCAATTCGGACACAACGACCGTGACACAAAGCCAGAGCGTTACACTCCAGTCGACAAGTATAAACTTTACATTGACTCATTCGTAGTTGAGGCAAGAGGTAAGGGAGCTATTCCTGTGCTTGTATCACCAATGGTGCTTAACGCTTGGAAGAACGGTGCGATGAGAAACGTCTTCACAGAGAGCGGAGCTGACTATAGAGGTGCGATGGAGACTGTTGCAAAGAACAGAAAATGTGCGTTCGTTGATTTGAACATGAAGTCGTACAACTACTTCAAGCAGTTTGATTCGGATTACTTGTCACGTTACTTCTACAATTTCTACCCTGCAGGCGAGTATAGCAACTATCCAAGCGGTAGCAGCGACGGTACTCATTTCCAGGAGATGGGAGCAATGGCAATGTGTAGATTCATCACAGAGGGACTTCGTGAGATTGAAGATCCATACATCTGCTCACTACAGAGCTATTTGAAACCATTGTATAAGGTGACTGTTAAGGCAAACAAGGATAAAATTGGCACTATAACTCAATCTAACACATTCCCAGAAGGATGCCCTGTTTCAGTTAAGGTTTTGCCTTCTACAGGAAACAAGTTCCTTTCATGGAATAGAGACGGCAAGGATGTGGCAAAGACAAATATCTACCGCTTCACAATGGGAGCTAAGAACACTACTCTTACAGCCATGTTTGATGGTGGTAGTGCACTTGAGTCGCCACTTCCGTCGTCGTTCCCTGCCGACAAGAAGAGAATCGCCTATATCACAGATCCTAATGGCGCTACTTACGCTGATGATCCTATCCAGCCGATGTTGAAGGCTCAGAACGACCTATTCGTTTGGGAGATTTCGTCAGCCAACTCAGATGTCAACCTTGAGGACTTCGATATGGTGTTGATTAGCGAGGAGACACCGTCGACTGCACCTATCATCGCAGAGTTGGAAGGCATCAACAAGCCAGTGTTGAACATGAAGGTTCACGCCTACAAGACTGCAGCTGGTGCGTGGGGTTGGGCAACAAAAGACTTTGGCGACAACACTACTGAGGCATCAATCTACGTAGAGAGCGAGTATCGTAACCACCAGATGTTCAGCGATATCACATTCACAACAGGAGAGATTCAGATGGTTTCTGAGGTCAATGATAAAGCGTTGACATTCATGAATACAGCGTCGTTCACAGACAAGTCTGGCCTTATCACTGATATCGCGTCAGTCAAAGGAGAGGAATCTCAGATCTGTATCTTTGAGATTGCAGAAGGTGCGACAATCGGAGGCGTGACATTGAAAGATAAATTCATCCAGATTGGTTTGAACAGTAGTTCATACGCAAATCTTACTAAGGATGCACTTTCGGTAATACGTAACGCATGCTACTATTTGATGGGAGTAGAGAAAGGCCCAGAGACAGCGTCTAAGACAATCTCGGCTTCATCAGAAAACGTGGTTTTGAGTCCAATCCCAGCACGTGATTTCTTGAATATATCGTGCGAGTCAGAAGATAACGATATCGTGAAGGTTTCTGTAGTCGACGCAATGGGAAGAACAATTCGCGTCGCATCAATGGAGATTGCTCCAGGATACAATCACGAAACAGTTGATTTGACTGGTATTGAATCCGGCATTTATATGTTAAAATTGGATGGTACTCATATGAATGGAAGGTATAAGATTGTGATAAAAGATTAGTTTGTTATTGGCCGGGTATTTTATAACCTAATTTTTTACCGTCTGCAGCGAAAGTTGCAGACGGTTTTTTGTGTGATCCTGCCACATGATACTCCGATGCTTCTTCACAAATTCTTGATGTTAATTGATGTTGCAATACACTTTTCCGCACTTATTGCCATTGAATTTTACACTTTTCTGCACTTGTTGATGCTTGATTTTACACTTTTCTGCACTTGTTGCCATTGGATTTTACACTTTTCTACAGATAATATATGTTTAGACGTCGCTACAAGTATAGCCTTTTTTGTTCCGCCAACGTTAACGTCATCGTCAACGTATGTGATAATATCCAAAAAAAGTGTAATTTTGTACCGTCTAATTATAAATTGATAATGAAGCGTATATTCTTGGTGGGTTATATGGGTAGCGGAAAGACTACCTACGGCAAGATGTTGGCCGAGAAGTATAACTTGGATTTTAAGGATTTGGACGTGTATATTGAGCAGCGTCAATTCAAAACTGTTTCTCAGATCTTCAAGGAGAAGGGAGAGGAGGGATTCCGTCAGATTGAGCGCAATATGCTTAAAGAGGTGTCGGAGTTTGAAGACGTCGTGATTTCCGCCGGAGGTGGCACACCTTGCTTCTTCGACAATATGGAGATCATGAATGCCGCTGGCGACACTGTCTATCTTGAGGCTACACCAGAGGTGCTTTTCGAGTATCTTCGCACAGCCAAAAACGAGCGTCCGCTTCTTAAGGATAAGAGCGACGAGGAGATGCTTGAGTATATCAGAGAATCGCTTGGAAAGAGAACTCCTTTCTATGAGAAGGCTAAATACAGAGTGGACGCGAGAAACGTCGACTGGAGCCTTTTCGATAAGCTGTTGAAATAACGAAAACGAAGACGAAGACGAAAACGAAAAACGGATAGTCTCGTCCGACAGGTTATAACCCGTCGGACTTCGAAAAATAAAACGAAATTATTAAATTCCATTATATGCAGGATAAAATCATAGTTCTGGACTTCGGTGGTCAGTACGCCCACTTGATAGCAAACAGAGTACGCCGTTTAGGTGTGTTTACAGAGATATTGCCTCCTACTGCCTCAGTTGAGGAGTTTGTGGGAGCAACAGGTATCATCTACAGTGGTGGACCATCAAGCGTATACGCTGAGGATGCTCCCGACTACAATCCTGAAATTCTAAATATTCCAGTGCCAAAACTTGGTATCTGCTACGGACACCAGTTGATGGCTTCACAGCTTGGCGGATCAGTTCGCCCGGGTAAGGTGAAGGAGTATGGAATCGCTGACCTTCTTTTGAAGGAGCCTCAGCACCCGCTATTGAAGAATATCCCTGCGTCTTCACCAATGTGGATGAGCCACGGTGACGCAGTTGAGAAATTGCCAGAGGGTTACAAGATCATCGCGTCGACAAAGGATTGCGAGATCGCAGCTGTTGCCCTTGACTCACGTAAGATCTACGGAATCCAGTTCCACCCAGAGGTGACTCACAGTAAGTATGGTATGCAGATCCTTGATAACTTCATCGACATCTGCGGCTGCAAGCGTGAGTGGAACATGAAGAGCTACATGCCTCTAATCTCGGAGAAGATCAAGAGAGAGGTTGGCGACAGAAAAGTGTTCTTGCTTGTATCAGGTGGTGTGGACAGTACAGTCGCATTCGTGCTTTTGAACCGTGTGTTGGGCACAGACCGTGTGATGGGACTTCACATCGACAACGGTATGATGCGTATGGA
>DCIP01000057.1:3507-7768 GCA_002317115.1 Candidatus Scybalocola fimicaballi | reverse complement strand
AACCTTTTGATTGAATTATTAGAAAAAGGAGATAAAGTAAATCTATATTCTCCAAAATTTGAAGGAGAAGAATATACTGAGTTTGAAAAATTCATTATAAAGTTCAAGGATAATTATTTGTCAGATTTACAAATAATTATCGGAAGAATAGATAAGATTAAGGCTATTGGAGCAGAAGACCGTCATTTTCGATATGAAGGAAGAAAACATGACAGAGTAATGGCGTTACCATCTCATTTAGATTCTTCTAACTTACGATTATATTGTCTTAATCTAAGTGCAAAGGTTCTAATTTTAGGAAATGGAGGAATCAAATCAACACAAACTTACAATGAAGATCCCATTTTATCAAAATGCGTAGAGACATTGCAGAAGATAGATATAGAAATTAAAATTAAAGAGCATCAAAAGATTATTTCAATCAAAGGAACAGAACTAATGGGTCCTTTGAATTTAACGATCAATGATTAATCCTACAGACTGCCTATGAAGACAAACAAACTAATGGATGAAATTCGTGCGACAATTAACCCAGAGACAAGAAAACAGATAGACTGGGCTGTTGAAATCGCTAACAGAATTTACGAAATCCTTGAAGAAAAGAATTTATCGCAGAAAGATTTTGCTCGCCTTATGGGCAAAACAGAAACTGAAGTCTCTCGTTGGCTCAGTGGGACTCAAAATCTTACATTATCCACAATGGCAAAAATCTCGATTGCATTGGGAGAAGACATAATTCATCCTGCCAAAAGAAAAATGAAAGAATATGAGATGATTTGAATGTGAATTACACATTCCTAATTCCGCATTTTCCTGTTCATCGTCAATATCACAGAGAAAGATAAAACAATCTCCGTCAAGACGGTAAGGTCGAAAGCCCACACTGCTCCTCTTACTCCAAACTGTTCATTGAGGAATATTGTCGACACAATGCACACGACTAAAGCGATAGCCTCAACGATTGTGGCATACTTCTGCCTTTGCACCGCATATAATCCCTGTACCGTAAGGTATAAAGATGTGGTGCAAAGAAGCGGACAAACGGAATAGTATCTCAACAATTCCGTCGACTCTTCGAATTTGTCTCCAAGCAAAAGCATCACTGCCAATGGTGAGAAGACATACATTCCGACGCTAAAGCAGAATGCTATCAAAACGACTATCTTCAATGTCTTGTAGAAATATCTGATGCCCCCTTCCCTATCCTTCTCGTATTCTCTCGACACTTTCGGAAAAATCGCCATCGAAATCGGCAAATTACACATTGCCACCGCAGCAAACACGAGTTTGAAGGCTCCTGAATAGATTCCTAAGTCATGTTCTGTGGCGTGGCCGGATCCAAGATAGGTAATGGCATACGCTTGGGTAATCGATGAAAAGACGGATGCCAAGAAGACAGGTAGAGAATCACCAAGCAAGGTTTTGATGGTATCAGCTTTGACGCTGACTCTTCTCATTCCCTCTTTTCTGATACAATAAACGATCGTGATCAAACCACCTGCAATATAAGAGAAGGAGAATGAAGCAAGATAATTCACACTATCCGACGCTTCTCGCACACAAACTACAACCAAAATGGCTCCAGCCGCTTTGATCAGGAAGTTGGCGACGCTCATGATACTCAACTTCTCCATTCCCTGGAAATACCAAGACGGGTAAAGCCACCAGCCGACGTTGATCATCCACGCCGCCATATACATCACCATTTCTTCGGAGGATTGGATATGGCTGAATGAATATGGAAGAAAGACAAGAAGCGAAACCACCGTCAGCAACATCTTCGCATAGATAGTTCCCCAGAAGATAGAACGCAGTTTCTCTGGATTATCACGGTTGACGGCAATAGCTCGCGTCGACGTATATTCAAAACCGAAATTGATGAAGAAAGTAGCATATTGCGCGATAGTCTGCAAATAGGTCACCTTGCCGAAACTATCCACGCCGAGGATTCTACTGATGTAAGGAATCAGCAAGATTGGTATGACATAGTTGGCTGCCTGAAACACTGCCATCCATGCCGCATTCTTTATGACTCGTTTGTTCTCTCCGTCTACCATTTCTGTCAAAATAAAATCAATTTTTTTTAGATGCTACAGATATATTCACCACTTTAAATCCGAATGATTTAAAGAGATCTCTAAGATTCCCAACAGCTGATTTGCTCGCCAAATCCAAAATGCCATTCTTGATAGCGTCAGCCTGAATCTTATCTTTCGCCTCCATCACAACAGCCGTGATCTCATCGTGGCTCCACTTTCCATCCTCCACAAAGACGTCGTAATTAGATGGGTTGACGATGATCTCAAATATCTCCGGTGCAGGAAGGTTGACATCCATCGTGTCGCCATGAGTTTTGAATGAACACTGCTCCAATCGGGAAAGATTGAATCCGGCACGCACATTTCCTCTTACAATAATGACCACCTCATTACGAGTGTTCATCAAAGTGCCTTTGTCCACTCTCTCCTTTTTGACGACAATTTCATCGTAGAAATGGGCTGAAGTGAACTCAGAAATTTTCTTAGTCTCCTCAATAATCAAGGCTGTTCTGTCAATCTTAAGTGAATCATCTTTCAATCCGAATATATCAAGTTTGAAATGAAGGAAAGCGACGGCACCAACTATCAATACAAGTAGCGCAAGTATGATTATATTTTTTACTTTACCCATGATTTCTCTTACTTACGAAATTTAACATTGATTTGTTTGAAACCCATCTGTCGCAACATAGCGGAAAAGAATGAAGTGGCATTTTTCTCAGCCTCAACAAGAATCTCTTTGTTCTTGCCTATATCTTCTCTTATGGAAAGTTCTCCTTGTCTTAACAATTCAGTCCTTTCCACCGAAGTGAAATCACTTCTTGTAATCGACACCTTTTCGTATGCCAACGTGATATCCTCAGGATTGATATTAATAGAAAGGATCTTTGCCGACGGCAATACAAGATCAATCGATTTATTCTCCTCGTCGATATCCACCGAATATGAATCTGACGCTGATAGATCTATTCCAGCCTTCACACTACCCTTGCACTCAAATAGTATCTTTCTATCGCCGAATTTATACCATGTGGCTTTATGGTCAGCTTTGATGACCTTCGTGATTTTACATTCTACTGTTCCTAATTCCGAACTGCTTACACTTTGCATTTTCTGCGAAAAATCGTCGGTAAGCGATACCGGTTCTTTGCATGAATGCAAACTAATCACACTAAGCAATACTAAAAATATTCTTTTCATATAGAATTTTGAGACTAATTAATCCAGTTCACTCTTAATAAACAACGAAGATAATGCTTTTTTCAATACCAAAATCAAAAAAGCGGCATCATAAATATTTCTTCACTCATGATAGCGTTCGATAATCGTTATTATGTTATATTTGTAAAAATAAAAAAAATATGAAGAGACTATTTGCCTCAATAGCATTAATGGCGACGGTACTATCTGCGTCGGCCCAAAACCAGCTTTTTTTCAAACACATGTTTGAGAATAAAACTGCCGATGAGACCATCGTCGGCCACGGATATCGTGATGATTGGGGATTCTATAAAAGCAATGGTGGAAAATATATCCTTGCCGACATGGCTATATTAAGCGCTGTCGAGCCATCAGAAGGTATCTACTGCCTGACTGTGACGTTCAACAGTGAGAATTGCCAGAATGAGGAGGAGGCAAAACATATCCTTGAAACCAAGGTGAAGCCAGCCATAGAAGCGTTGGCTAACGACAAAAAGAACAAGTCGGCTTACGTGGGTGCGACAATCGACCACAGAAATCTGGAGATATATGCCTATACTTACGACATTGACGAATTGGAAAAAGAGTTCAGAAAATCCAAATTAGTCGCTAAGATCGGCGATAATATGAATATTTCACACATGATCGACAAGAATTGGAAAATCTATCAGAATGAACTCTTCCCAGATCAGTGGAACTATCAGAACATCCAAAACCAACGAATTACAGAGGAACTACAGTCGAAGGGCGACGTGAACTCAAAACTTCATATCGTGTCTCATCTTATCTCATTTCCGTTGGATAAAAAAGCCGACGCGGATAAGTTTGCAGCCAAAGCCAAGACGTGGAAATACTATGTCGACGAGGTTGTGGAGGAAGAGGGAATTGTGAAAGCTACAATCTCAAAAAAGTCCAAAACCGACCTTGAAACAATCACCACAGTCACAATGGAAGTGATGAATCTTGCAAAAGAATTTGGCGGTGAATATGTGGAATGGAGCACAAGAGTAATGAGAGACTAA
>DCIP01000057.1:0-3479 GCA_002317115.1 Candidatus Scybalocola fimicaballi | reverse complement strand
TATGAATTACTTTGAATTTCTCATTTCCTCCAAGTAGTTCAAGAATCTGATATCATCACCATTCATAATCAACTCCTCAGGGAAATTCAATTCCTCCGCCAACTCGTATGCGCAAGTATGGTTGGCGACATCGTATGTGATGTGGGCGTCACTACCCAAGATGATAGGCACATTCATCTGCTTGCAATAACCTAACATCTCAATAAAATTCGTTCTCGCCTTCGGTTTATCACGACCGGGGCGAAGGCTACTATTATTCAGTTCAAGCAAAGTCTTTGTCTCAGCACTACACTGAACGATAGCCTGAATGTCGAGGTCGGCAGTACCGTCGACAGGATGAGAAATGATATCGACGTCGGGCCTTTTCATCGCATTTATTATAGCATCTGTATTTTCAGTGATAGTTCCATTCTTATAAGCACGACTATGCAATCCAGCGATACGGATATCCAAAGTGCGTGTGATACTCTGTGGCAAATCCACGTTTCCATCGAAGTCGATGATATTCATCTCCGAACCCATCAACAAACGCATATCTCCATACTGGCGTGGAACAACACAAAGATTACGGTAGTAGATAGATTGGCATGTACCAGGCATATTTGGCCCGTGTTCAGTCACACCAAAAAGTTTGAGACCGATTTTTTGAGCGGCATCAATCATTTCGGAAAGCGTGCTGTAGGCATGACCGCTTACAATTGAATGAGTATGTAGATCTACTACTGATTTCATCGGAGTTGTAAAATAATAATTTGTTCAACGACAAATATAATGAAATTATAAATGCGAAATGAGGAAAAATCAAAAAAGGCGACCGAAGCCGCCTTTTTATCCGTTTATTAAGGATTCTTATTTGTTCTTCAACAAATCTCTGATCTCTGTAAGAAGAACCTCCTCCTTGCTTGGTGCTGGTGGCTCTGGAGCAGGAGCTGGAGCCTCCTCCTTCTTCTTGTTAAGCTTAGCCATCAAACGAACAGCAGCGAAGATACAGATTGCAACGATCAAGAAATCGAATGTTACCTGTAGGAAGTTACCGTAGTTTAGAGTGACTGCGTCAACTGCAGCTGTTGTGTCAGTAGCAGGAACAGCGTCCTTCAAAACAACCTTCAAATCTGTGAAGTTAACACCTCCAACAACTGTACCGATAAGCGGCATCATGATGTCAGAAACCATTGAAGTCACGATCTTACCGAATGCACCACCGATGATCACACCAATTGCCATGTCGACAACATTGCCCTTCATGGCGAAATCCTTAAAATCACTAATTAAGCTCATTTCTAAAAATTTTTGTTAGCCTTAAATATTTTTGACAAATATAAAGGTTTTTAAAAACATAATCAAAATTCACTTTCAAAATTATTCAAACAGTAGAGACGCGATGAACCGCGTCTCTACGGATTATTCCAAAATTATCTTGACTACCTTCTTCTCCGTTTTAGCCAAATAAACTCCTTTTGAGTATCCTTTCTCTTTCAAAATATATGGAAGACGGTACGATTCTCCTTCGATTTCATCACATTTTCTGCCGAATATATCGTAGATTTCATACGACTGAATCTCCTCTGCACCGACCATATCAACGTAAGTAGGATCATACTCAGTGAAAATGAATTTGTCGATGTTGATCCAGTCACCCACAATATTCATACGCAAGATATGCTCTCCCTGAGGCAACTTACTCAAAGTTCGTGTTTCTGTCTCAAGATAACTCTCCCAATCATTGTCGTTAGGAGGTGTCTGCATCATATCTGTGATTTCCTTACCGTCGAGAAGAAGCTGGATTCCAGAGTTTTCTCCACCTGAAGAAAGGATAGCCTGAATATTATAGTAAGCCTCGTTCTCAATATTAACAGTGTACTCAAGCCACTCCTCTTTCTGAGCGTAACCTACAGCGTATTCATCGGATTTATCTTTCAAAGCGTAAACATCGACACCTGTCTCCAAACGGTATCCCTCTCCACGGTTTTGTCTGTCTTTGTCGTGGTAAGAAATTCCGTCGCTACCATTATCAAAATGTTCAGCCTCCACAACACCTGGAATACCGATAGCCTTACCTAAGAATGGAGACTTAGGTGTTGTTGCACCTGGTGTGATATAGATACGGTATCCATAAAGTTTGCTTGTGACATTTACTGGCACCACTATTCTACCATTATTGACTGTGTAAGTGCTATTGGCAAGAGTCTGCGGACCATCCACAGCCTTATCCTTGTTCTCCCAAGTCACCACCTCAACTTTTACCTCAACTTCATTGCCCATCCAAGAAGGGACACCATCAATAGTAACGTCGACAGAACCTACACTTGATCCACCCAACACTACGCTTGCCTCACGCATTTTCTTGTTGACAGCAGCAAAACCATCCAATCCATCGCTCTTATCGTTTGGTGGAGTGACTGCAGCCATATAACCCTCCATGTCGCCATACCATTTGTAGAGATGCCATCCTCCACCCTTCTGATTCTGTGAAGTAAGCAAACTACCCAATCGTCCAGGAAGGTTAGTGAACCACCACGAAATCATCGCACTTTCTACACCATGACGCTCAAATTTAGCGATGAATGGGACAGAATAACCTGGACAACCCTCGTATTTCTGGTTAGCAGCGTCGGATCCAGCACAATACTCGTTGATACTGATCTTGCGTGGAGAGACATTATACTTTTTCTCCATGCTGCGGTAGTGGTTGAGAGCATCCACAAAACCACCTGAACCCCACTGGTGCCAACTGATCACGTCAGGCATACAGTTGTTTTCTGAACAATACTTTACAAATGATTCCATTCTCGAAGAACTGTAGAATGCAAAGGAAGGTCCGATGATTCTGCAGCCTGGATCAAGTCGACGCAATAGATCGTACGTTTTTTTCCAAAGAAACGAGTGATAATCTCCATTTGCACTATTCCAAGTACCGTAAGGCTCATTCCAAATCTCGTATCCATCGAAGTTTAGATTCGAACTCTTTCTCTTGTTTACAATTTTTGTAACCTCAGATTCCCAATTATTCCAGCCATTCCATTTGTATGGCCAACCTGGAAGGATATCCGCAAGACGGATATGCACTTTTGCAGTAGTGTTCTTCACTCTCTCGGCAGCCTTGAAAGCATCACCGATAGGTTGCTGACGACCACTGCCAGAGACAGCAGGATTAAGAAACGCATTTGGTTTTAGCGGTGCGACGTGAGTGGCAATATCCGCTGGAAGCGACTCAGTAAGTCCGTAAAGTGAACCAGAAGCCACATGAGTAACAGGGCGAATACTATCGCCGAGATTAACTTTCAGGTTAAAATCAGCAGCAAACGATGATAGTGACATCGCAAGTGCTAAAGCAGTAAAAAGTCTTGTCTTCATAGTATGTAGGTAATAAGATTTACAATGTTTGTTCTTTTTCTTGGCGACCTTTTGCTCCGCCTATCTTCACCTACAAAAGTATATCAGTAAGGAATTAAGACTGATAGATAAACGTATCAAAGAAG
>DCIP01000020.1 GCA_002317115.1 Candidatus Scybalocola fimicaballi | reverse complement strand
ATCAGCACCGTGCTCAAGTGGACGGATCAAGTAAGGAGTTCCGAATGTGTTATCAATGATAAGAGGAAGATTGTGCTTGTGAGCGATAGCCGCTACCTTTTCAATATCAAGCACATCGCTGTTTGGATTTCCAAGTGTCTCAGCGAAAATCACCTTTGTATTAGGCTTGATTGCCTTCTCAATAGCATCGTAGTCTGAGAAATCTACGATTGAATAATCAACACCCTGAGTTGTTAGTGTATGAGTGATTAGGTTGTAAGAACCACCGTAGATGTTGTCGGCAGCAACGATGTGATCACCGTTCTGAGCAATGTTCTGTAGAGCGTAAGTGATTGCTGCTGCACCAGATGCTACTGCAAGTCCGGCAACACCACCCTCAAGAGCTGCAACACGGTCCTCAAAAACACCCTGAGTAGAGTTAGTCAAACGACCGTAGATGTTACCAGCGTCACGAAGACCGAAACGGTCAGCAGCGTGCTGAGAGTTGTTGAAAACGTAAGAAGTAGTCTGGTAAATAGGAACTGCGCGAGCTCCTGTTACTGGATCTGGGTTCTCCTGTCCTACATGAAGTTGTAGAGTCTCAAAATGAAGTTTTTTCTGTGCCATAGTCTTTATCGTTTTAATCGTTAATATCAAGTTATTGTTTTTGTCTTTTGACATTGCAAAGGTATGGCGACTTTGATAATCTGCTATGAAGATTTGAAAAGAAAGAATATAAAAATATAAATTAGCAAAATTAGTAGAACATTCTTCTTTCGACGACGCATTTTTATGCTGTTTGGAGAATGGGGATTTTGAATTAATTCATAATTTGTAATTCATAATTCATAATTGATGGTACAAACCAATGGATTGGGGAATTCCAACGTTTTCTATGTTTATGTTTTCCGCGTTTGTGGTTTAACCTGACACAACGTGTTGTGGAGTTTTCCAAGCGATTGATTTATGTAAAATCGCTGTTTTCTGTTTGATTAACGAAATGTAATATTAAAAAACAAGGTCCGTTTCTTTCCGAAACAGACCTTGTCGTTTATAATTTAGAATGTGAAGTCTTTACTCTACTTCGATACCCAATCCTTCCCAATCGATTTTGGCGTTGTCGTCGATGGCGACGGTGCCTGCTTTCTTCACTACGATTCTTGTGTCAGGATGTGTCTTGGCAGTCTCCTTAGCACAGCTCTGTACGCAGTAGTCGTAGCATAGGCCTACAAGATGAAGCTCGGCTACGTTGTTGACGTTTGGCAATACGTCGACTCCATACTCCTCTACATTCACATTGCAACCTTTATTTAGTGTTACGCTTGGTATCTCGATAGCCTGTAGGTCGACGTCGATCTCCGCACCTTTCTCTCCAGCCACACAGTGTGCCGGCCATGGTCCACCCTGGGCTGTGAAGCTGCAGTGATTAGTCGGGTGCCAATCTTTTGTGAAGACAATGCTGTCGTACTTCTCTTTCTTTATCAAATCTACGATGGCTGCTTTTGCCTTCTTCCACTTCTCAATGCCCACTCCCATTGTGCCGTCGATGAAGTCGTTCTGAGCGTCGATAATCGCCAACACTTTCTGCTCTGGCATGAACTTTGGAAGGTTAAGCAATTTTGGTTTCCACTGCATTCCGTTGATTCTGTTCTTGATCTTCTTGGCTGTCTCCGGATTAACATCATCGTAGACTCCTCTTGCCACTTTCTCCACTTCTGCGTATGTGAAACCAAGATTATCCTCGTCGGTCATTCCACACATTCCGTCGCTCGGAGCCTTCTTCACCAACTCCTCTGGCAATCCAAGTTCAATTCCTAATCTTACGACGTCGCTCACATATAGATTTGCCAATGGTGCGAAATCACCTGCACCGTCGCCCCAGATTGTGAAATAGCCCATAAGGCATTCGCTCTTGTTTCCATTGTTGCTTATTCGGCAGTTTCCGATAATCGCAGCCACACCGTATAGAGTAGCCATTCTCAAACGGCTTGGTGTATTAGTCTTAAACTGGGCAGTAGCGTCGCCAGCAGTCTTGGTTGTGATCTCTTGGGCAAGTGCGTCGTATGCTCCCTTGATATTTATCTCGTAGTTTTTGATTCCCAAAAACTCGCAAACTCGCTTACTGTCATTTATATCTGTCTGTACTCCGTTTGGCATCATCACGCCGACGACGCGATCCTTGCCAAGTGCCGCCACACATGCAGCAGCCACGACGGTACTATCTTTTCCTCCACTTATTCCGATAAGAGCCTTTGTATTCGCATCTCCGTTCTTTGCAAAGTAGTCTTTGATCCAGGCTACCATCTGATCTTTTAGTGTTCTCATAATCTTTTCCTCCTAATTTTAGTCTCAAGTCTTTTCTCTAAGCTCTAAGCTTTTTTCTCTAAGCTCTCTTTTTATACATCTCCCACGCAAGTCTCATCATCAAACCGAAATCATCTGCACTTACATATTTTTCCATATCGGCTCTACTAACAAGCACTTGGTCAAGGAACTCATCTTCATCTGGATGGTTCTCGCCATAACCGTTAATCACAACATGATAGCAAGTCATACGGTTTTCCATAAACGCTGGGTTTGGGCTACCAGTGTAGAGCTGCTCACATTTAAGAACATTCTCTTTCTTGATTCCCAACTCCTCGTCCAACTCACGGTAGAGAGCGTCAATGGCCTTTTCTCCCGCGTCGACCATACCTGATGGAAACTCAACGATTAGACGGTTGATGCCATGTCTGAACTGTTTTACCATCAGGAATTCGTTTCCGAACTCAACCACAGCACAAACCCAGTCGGGACACTGCATCGATATATACTTGCGCTCAACACCTGCCGGATCAATCTTCTTCGTCGTAACAAAGCTTCCGATAGGAGTCTTCATCACTACCTCTCTCTCTTTAATCTGCCATTCATTCATAATCTTTAGTTTTAGTTATTAAATTACATTTCAGCGTGGTTCATTCTCCAGTCGATTGCTCGCTGAAGATATTCGATATATTCAGGATTCTTACACATTCCCTTACCTGGAGTGTCAGAGATCTTAGCCACATCACCACCGTTGCAAAGAGTTGTCTTCATCACGATATTTAGTGGTGGAACGTCAGTGTCGTTGGCGATGAATGTTCCGATTCCAAACGCTGTCTTTGCTCTGCCCTCGAAATACTTCTTTAGCTTAGTAGCCTTCTCAAAGTTCAAGCTGTCGCTGAAAAGAAGTGTCTTTGTCTTTGGATCGATGCCAAGTTTCTGGTAGTGAGCGATAATCTTGTCGCCCCACTCAAATGGATCTCCAGAATCGTGACGAACACCGCTGAAAACTGTTGCAAACTCCTCGTCGAAATCACGCAAGAAACAATCTGTTGTGATAGCGTCTGTAAGAGCTGTGCCGTTCTGCACCTTATACTCATTAACCCAAGCACGAAGGCTGTAAAGGTTTGAGTAGGCAGGATTGATTGCTCTGTTGCCCTGTCCGACGCACATGATCCACTCGTGAGCCATTGTGCCGACTGGAAGAAGATTATATTTGCGAGCAAGGAAGACGTTACTTGTTCCGACGAAGATAGACTTATTATTCATCTTTGCATTTCTCAACGCCATCACAGCCATCTCCTGACATTCAGCAGACAATCTGCGACGTAGACCAAATTCAGAGAATGCGCCAAGCTCGTAGATGTCCTGCTCCAAAAGATTAACTTTCTCGTTTAGCTTGCGTGCAAACTGTTTCTTTAGCTCCTCATAGTCGTAATTCATACGGAAGAACACCTCGTTGACGATAGCCAAAGTAGGGATCTCATACATACTTGTATTCAACCATGTTCCTGTCGCCTCAATGTTCAATCCACATTCAGCCTCATCGTTGATTACAAAATCCTCGAATCTTGGACGCCAGATACGTAGGAAGTCAATATAAGAATCCTTGATCCAACCCTTCTTCACGATATTGCCGTTGGCATCCTTCTTCGCTCCGATGCATCTTAGATAATCCAACTCATCCTCAGTGAATTTTAACTCACAGTATGCCTGCAACTGATTTTTGATTTCAGCCACCATTTCAGCAGTGAATTTCACATCCTTGTTGCGACACTTGAATGTCCATGTAGTCTTGTAGCTTGGAAACTGGTGGAAGATTGCCTGACCCATTGAGAATTTGTAAAGGTCAGTTTCTAATAATGAAGTGATAATTGGTTTCATATTCTTAAGTATTAATTGTTGTTGTTTTCTTTATTTGCGTCAAAAATACACTTGATTTTTATATCTGCAAAGAAAAAACAGGATTTTTTTGAAAAAAGAGTCTTAATTTGCGTTTTTGTTACAAATATATTGATTTATGGTGTACAATGGGATATTAGTCATCCAGTCTTGCTCCTGATATCCTTTCATGGAAAATCTTAATCCCTTAAATTCCGGATGGTCTTTTATAAATTGATGAAGGGATTTAGCTCTGACATTCTCCTCTGCTTTCACTTCGATAGGAAAGATTTTTCCGTCCATTTGAATGATAAAATCCAATTCTCCGTCAGATTGCTCTTTACTCCAATAATAAGGAGTGTATCCTTCCGCCACCAATTGCTGCATCACAAAAATCTCAGTGAACGCTCCTTTGTATTCTACAAAAGCATTGTTGCTCAACAAAACGTCCTCGGGTGCAGTGTCGTTCATGCACCCAAATAATCCACAATCAATAATAAATAGCTTAAATGCCGAAATATCCTCGTAGAATTTCAAAGGTTGACGGACTTCCTTTACTCTATTGGCTTTGTAGACAATACCACAATCTATCAACCATTGTATGGCCAATTCATATTCCGCAGCCCTCGCCCCTTTTTTTATGACGTTGAAAATAAACTTCTTATTCTCCTTGGTAAGTTGCGACGGAATAGAGTCGAAAACCTGTCTTATCTTGATTGCGACGTTGCTGCCGCTATGTTTGGAAAAGTCATTACGATATGTGGCAAGTATATTCTGTTGTATTTGTCGCACCTCTTTCAAATCTTTATGGTTTATATAAGACTGCACCACTTCTGGCATACCTCCCAAAAAATAATACAATCGTAGAATTTCCACAATTTTATCATGAAAAGTAGCGATGCTATCCCACCGTTGGGCTTCTAACAGATTTCCAAGATTTGGATTTATTTCAGCAATAAACTCGGAAAAACTCATTGGATACATATATAGCATATCAACCTTGCCCACTGGGAAAGACGTGCCTTCCTGTAAGGCTATTCCTAAAAATGAGCCAGCCACCATCACATGATACTCACGAGCCTTTTCGCAAAAATATTTCAAGGAATGAATGCCCCTCGGCACCTCTTGTATTTCATCCAATATGATAAGAGTGTTTCCCGGTTCTGGTTTGATTCCGCTTATGACTTGCAATTCCAGAAGAATCCTTTCCATGTCATAATCCTTCTCAAACACATTTCGCATCAATGGTTCATCATCACAGTTTATATAAATAGTATTCTTATATTCTCTAGCACCAAACTCCCTCATCGCCCAAGTCTTCCCCACTTGTCGTGCTCCTTGAATGATCAATGGCTTCCTATCTACTTTGTTTTTCCAGTGTATCAAGCTGTTAAAAATATCTCTTTTCATAAATTATTGAATTTTAGATAAAGATACACTTTTTTGGAGATAAATATACTATAACCCTACACTTTTTTGGAGATAAATATGCTATAACCCTACACTTTTTTGGAGATTCAAACAAAAACAAAGCCCTTTCGTTTTCGTCTATTTCCTCATAACGCTCACTCCAAGCGTAATTACAGCCAATATATATGGGTAGACGAGATGGCTGATAATCTCAGTGGGTGCAATATGGGCAAGTCCCGACGCAATTAGGAGTTGGGCCCCATACGGAATAATCGACTGTGCGATGCAGCTCCACGTGTCGAGCAGACTAGCCACACGTCGTGGCGGGATATTGAATCGTTCGGAAATTTCCTTAGCAAGTGAGCTCACTGTGAGGATGGCGATAGTGTTGTTGGCAGTACAAAAGTCGGCAGCCATTACAAGTGCTCCGATGCTCAACTCTGCCCCACGACGTTTCTTAACACTCCGTTTGATGGCATCCATCACCACGTCGATACCGCCATTTATTCGGATCAATTCCATCAGTCCACCGGCAAGCAACGTAACTATTATCAACTCACTCATTCCCTTCACTCCCCCGTCGACAGACTGCATAATGGA
>DCIP01000092.1:5442-7415 GCA_002317115.1 Candidatus Scybalocola fimicaballi | reverse complement strand
GCGATCTTCTCCTTCCAAGCAGCGATCTCCTTAGCCTTAGCGTAACCGTTAGCAGAAACCTCGTCGTATGCCTTCTGTAGCTTGTTGTAGAAACGATCTACATAGTCATCCAACTGACGCTTCATTGTGTAGTTAGGAGTGATCTGCATGAATGAGTTCTTGATTGTCTGTACCCACTCAGGAGAGTAACCCTTAGAGTTAGTAGCGTAGTACTTAGGGATGATCTCTGTCTCAAGTAGGTTGTAGATAGTAGCAGCATCAAGCTGATCCTGGTGTGGCTGATAATCGTAAGTTCTGTGCTCAGTCAAAGCCCAACCTGCACCCTCACGGTATCCCTCGTACCACCAACCGTCCTTAACGGAGAAGTTGATTGTACCGTTCATCAAAGCCTTCTCACCTGATGTACCAGATGCCTCAAGTGGACGAGTTGGAGTGTTCAACCAGATATCAACACCTGAGATAAGTCTCTTAGCTAGAGCCATGTCGTAGTTCTCCAAGAAGATAACCTTACCCTGGAACTCTGGCATACGAGAGATCTCGATGATTCTCTTGATCAAGCCCTGACCACCACCGTCAGCTGGGTGAGCCTTACCAGTGAAGAAGAACTGAACTGGAGCCTTCTCATTGTTAACGATCTGAGACAAACGCTTCAAATCAGTGAACAACAAGTGAGCACGCTTATAAGTAGCGAAACGACGACCGAAACCGATAGTCAACGCATTTGGATTGATCTTCTCTGTGATTGCCAATACCTGTGAAGGATCACCCTGATTCTTCAACCAGTTAGCCTTATACTGAACCTTGATGAAGTCGATTAGACGGTTCTTCAAAGCCAACTTAGTCTCCCATACCTTAGAATCCTCAACCTTGTTGATTGGTGCCCAAGTAGCTTCCTTAGCCTGCTTTGCGATGTAGTCCTTACCGAATGTAGACTCGAATAGAGCCTTCCAAGAACGGTCTGCCCATGTTGGCATGTGTACACCGTTTGTAACGTATCCAACGTGCAACTCCTCTGGGAAGTAACCCTTCCAGATTGGAGCAAACATCTTCTTAGATACCTCACCGTGCAACCAAGACACACCGTTAGACTCCTGGCATAGATTGCAAGCGAATACTGACATAGAGAACTTCTCTCCCTTGTCGCCTGGGTTCTCACGACCAAGATCCATCAAGTCATCCCAAGAGATGCCAAGACGCTCAGCGTACTTGTACATGTATCTTCCGAACAAGCCCTCGTCGAACTTATCGTGACCAGCTGGAACTGGAGTGTGAACAGTGTAAAGAGCAGATGCGTGAACAACCTCCTTAGCCTGCTCGAATGTCATACCCTCTTTCTCGATGTAGTCGCACAAACGCTGTAGGTTAAGCAATGCTGCGTGACCCTCGTTACAGTGGTAGATATCCTTCTTGATACCAAGCTTCTGTAGCATCAACACACCACCGATACCTAGCAAGTACTCCTGCTTCAAACGGTTCTCCCAGTCACCACCGTAAAGCTGGTGAGTGATAGAACGATCGTAGTCAGGGTTCTGCTCGATGTCTGTGTCTAGCAAGTATAGATCAACACGACCAACTGCTACCTTCCAGATGTTAGAGTAGATTGTACGGTCGTAGTAAGGAACCTCAAGAATCATTGGGTTACCGTCCTTGTCCTTAACCTGCTCAAGAGGAAGAGTTGAGAAGTTCTGTGGCTCGTAAACAGCGATCTGATCACCGTCCATTGAGATTGACTGAGTGAAGTATCCGTATCTGTAAAGGAATCCAACTGCACACATGTTGATGTTAGAGTCAGAAGCCTCCTTCAAGTAGTCACCTGCCAAAACGCCAAGACCACCAGAGTAGATCTTAAGGATGTCAGTCAAACCGTACTCCATAGAGAAGTAAGCAACCGATGGCTTGCTAGCCTCGTTCTTCTTGTCCATGTAAGCCTTGAAGTTCTTGTAAACTGAATCGATCTCCTTTGCGAAGTCAGC
>DCIP01000092.1:0-5354 GCA_002317115.1 Candidatus Scybalocola fimicaballi | reverse complement strand
CCCATGTCTCAGGATCAATCTTCTCGAAAAGGTCTGTTGCCTCCTCATTCCAAACCCACCATAGGTTCTTTGCCAAAGTCTGTAGCTTCTCAAGCTTTGCAGGGATCTTAGCTGTAGTAGTAAGTTCTCTCCAAGCAGACTGATTTGTGTTGCTAGTCTTAACTTTCATAACACTTATTTTATATAAATTTCCTTTTAATTTCTTTAATTATTTCTTTGAACAGCAGCGACGTTTGGGTTTCTCAGCTGTTTCTGTTGCAGGTTTTGCCGACGGTGCTTTCTTGGCAGCTGTTTTCTTAGCTCCGTTTGCCAAAGCCTTGTCGTAAGCTTCAACATAGAATGAGATGAAGTTGTTCCAAGATGCCTTGTCAGCGAATGCCTTTGCTTTCTCCGATGCCTTAGCCACATCCGCGTCTTTCATCTTAGAGAATGCAACAACCTCATTTTCAATACGAGAGGCAACCTCGTCGAAATTGAAATCCGTACGGTTGATAACAGCAACACCGTTGCTGATTGAATCAGACTTCTTCGACTCCTTCATTACCCACAAACCGAATCCTGCCTTGTCTGTAGTGATTGTCGGAACACCGAATGCCACACTCTCAAGCGGAGTATAACCCCAAGGCTCGTAGTATGAAGCAAACACTGTCAAATCAAGACCGGCAAGTAGGTCGTAGTAACTCATATTAAATATTCCGTCGTTGCCATCAAGCAAACAAGGCACATAGATAACCTTTACCTTATGGTCTTCCTGATTATATAATCCGAAAGTGCCGATAGCATTTAGAATCTGATTATTCCAAGGCTCGTTAACCTCGTGAGTGCATGACTTCCAATCCAACTGGTTCTTGCCCTTAGACGCAAGTTTCTCCTGCAAGTCTGTACGTGGACATTTAACCCAAGATGGAACCATCACGAAAGCGATAACCTCTCTGTCCAAGTTTGGATTCTGGTTCAACTGCTGTAGCGACTTCATGAAGACGTCGATACCCTTGTTTCTCCACTCGAATCTACCGCTTGTAGCGATAAACAAAGCATCCTTCTTAAGTTTGTAACCCAACAAAGCCTCAGCAACCTTAGTCATAGCGCTGCGTGCTTTTGTGCGAGCCTTAGCAAACTTGTCTCCAGTTGGAACGAAGTCAGCCTCAAAACCATTAGGAGTAACGAATGCAGGTTTATCAAGCAACTGCTTACACTCATCAGCTGTTAGGCCAGACACTGTTGTGAAGCAATCAGCGTTGTGAGCCGCAGCCTTCTCGATCGAATGTTTGTTGGAAACACAAAGTTCACCAGCCATCTGATCACCGTTGTAGGCATTGAAGTAAGCGTAAAGCTGCTTATTATTGAAACAGATCGAACGACCTGTCGTAGTTGCATGAGTAGTGAAGGCAGTCTTGATCTGTGGGCAACGGCTCTTTACATACAAAAGACCGGCTGCAGTCTGCCATTCATGGAAATGCGCGATGACACCAGCGTCAGCACACTTATTATAATTGACAAAACACTCAACAACCTTTCCTGCTGCCATACTGAACACAGCACAATCATGGTAGTCTCCAACAGCGCCAAGTGAATTGACACCGAACTTCTCCCACATCTCACCGTAGAAAGCATCTCTCTCAGTGAAGAAAGGTTTGTAGTTTACTAAAATAACCAATGGATTTCCTGGCACGTTCCAAGTGCCGACACGTACAGCCAAGCCCTCTTTAGCGGCAGCTGACTTCCAAGACTTCAATGCAGTCTTGCTCTCTTTGAAATATATATTGTCTTCGTTTCCGAAATCAGGTCCAATAAAAATCAAATGGTCTCCAAGTATATCGCCTAATGCTTTTGCATGTGTAGACAACACAGTATAAATACCACCATTCTTGTTGCAGACTTCCCAACTTGTTTCTATCACATAGTTGTTCTTATCCATAATCCTTTTATTTTGTGTAGTTTATTATGCAAAATTAATATTTTTTGCAAACAAACGGCTATAAATAACAATAAAATGCTAAACAACACATAAATCTTAACATCATTTAGCAATTTTCACTCACTTTTTTGCTATACATTCAATTTCCACGAGTCCACCCTTAGGCAATTTCGATACCTCAACGCATGAACGAGCAGGAAAAGGTTTCTGGAAGAATGTAGCGTAAACCTCGTTGACTGCAGCGAAAGCACTCAAATCAGTGATAAACACCGACGTCTTCACAACATTTGAATAATCGCAACCAGCAGTCTTCAAAATCTCACCGATATTCTTCAACGACTGTCGTGCCTGCTCAACAACATCAGGCGACAACGAACCGTCAGCAGGATTCAAACCCAACTGACCAGATACATAAATCATATCTCCAGCTTCGATTGCTTGGCTGTATGGTCCAACAGCCGATGGTGCATTATTTGTAGAAATCTCTTTATTCATAATAACAATCCAACTTAATATAAATCCAATTATAAAAAAGTAGAGACGAGAATTTTCCCGTCTCTACAAAGATAAAATTCTTTTGCAATAATTGCAACTTTAATTCAAAAAAATCTTATGCATTTATGACCTGCATATTTGCGGCAGCGTATGCCAAGAATATTTTCTTGATTCCGAAGTGGTTAAACTCGATAAAGGCTTTCGTATCTTTACCTGATCCTTCAAGCTGTTTGATCTGGCCAATTCCGTAATCTTTATGCTTGACGAATGTGCCTACCTGAAACTGTGAGATATTGACCGGCCCTACCCTACCTGCCAATGTGCTGGCTGGCTTGAATCGTCCGGTAGCTAATGGATGGACTCCTGTCGACGGTTGTGAAGCAGTTTGAGCTTGGGCAGTTTGGCGTGTCGTCGACATCGGTCTTTTTAAATTGAACTGCTGTCCCGAACTCCATCGAGCCTCACCTCGTTGAGATGAAACAGAAGCGGTGTCTTTCCAATCTTTAGGCAGAATCAGCAAGTTAGGATCAATCTCTTTGATGAATCGACTCGGATTCGCCACTTTTGACTGCTGTCCTTCCATACGGCTCTTGCAGTATGTGATATAGCAGTTTTTCTCGGCTCTTGTGATCGCCACATACATCAATCGTCGCTCCTCCTCTACTGATTCATCACTCGCACTTCGTTTCGACGGGAACATTCCCTCCTCCACTCCGATGATGAAGACCTCCTTAAACTCCAATCCCTTGCTGGCGTGGACTGTCATCAATGTGACCTTATTATTGTCATCCCCCTCGTCGACGCTGGTAAGCAAAGCGATATCAGTAAGGAAATGGTTCAACGACAAGTCGGCATCCGCACCGTCTTCCTCAGCCACACGAGTTTTGAAATCAAACACAGAGCGAAGCATCTCGGCAAGGTTCTGCTGACGGTTCTTATTCTCCAACTCATTATCTTTATATGCGTCAGCCCAGATTCCAGAACGTTTGATCACAGAATCCACCACAGCGTATGCATCCGTCTCCGCAGCCTGTTTGCCAAAATCGTTTATCATTTCAGCGAACGCAGCCACCTTATTCTTTGTGCCTTCGTTTAGAAAATCGTAGTCGCGGATATTATCCACCACATCCCAGAAAGAGACGTTGGCAGCTGCGGACTGCTCAAAGATTTTGCCGACAGTGACGTCGCCAATACCTCTTGGCGGATCATTGACAATACGCTTAAAAGCCTCCTCGTCGTGGTGATTGACTGCAAGTCGACAATACGAGACAATATTTTTTATATCAGCGCGTTGATAGAATGTCTTGCCACCCCATACACGCGACGGTATTCCTTTCTCACGTAAAGCTTTCTCAATAAGACGGGATTGAGTGTTAACTCGATAAAGAACTGCAAAATCAGAGAATTTGCAATCAGCCTCTTTCACCAGTCTATCAATGGAATTGGCGACGACCATACTCTCCTCCGCTTCCGAATATGCTCCAAACACACGCACTTTGTTTCCAACCTCCTGCTCTGAGAATGCATGTTTCTCAAGTTGTTGCGTATTCTTGGAAATCAAACTATTAGCCACATTGACAATAGTCTGGGTAGAACGGTAATTCTGTTCCAAACGGACTACCTTAGCTTCCGGATAATCGTTTGTGAAAGAGAGGATATTTCTCACGTCAGCTCCACGGAAACCGTAGATTGACTGAGCGTCATCACCCACTACACACAGTTTATGATGCTGCTGACAAAGCTTACGAATAATACGATACTGAGAAGCGTTGGTATCCTGATACTCGTCGACAAGGATAAATCTGAATTTATTCTGATATTTGAAAGCCACTTGAGCGTCATCACGAAGTAATATATTGGTAAATAGCAATATATCATCAAAATCAAGAGCATTGGCATTTTTGCAACGTGCAGCATAAGCAGTATACAAATCTCCGAAAGCATAAAGGTGATCCTCCACATCACGTTCGTGGAAATCAGGAATCTCCTTATACATCTGAGGAGTGATAAGATCATTCTTCAGACGAGAGATCTTAGCATGCATCTTCTTAGGATTGTAAGTCTTGTCGTCAAGTTTACGCTCCTTAATGATAGTAGCCAAAAGGTTTTGGGAATCAGTACCGTCGTAGATAGTGAAATCCTTATCAAGACCAAGTTTTTCGGCCTCGGCACGAAGGATTCTCGCAAAGATCGAGTGGAAAGTACCCATCCAAAGTTTGCTTGCAGCTTCATCACCAACCACTTTGGCGATACGGTCTTTCATTTCAGTTGCAGCCTTCTTAGTAAAAGTCAAAGCAAGAATCGATTGAGGTTTAAGTCCAGATTGCAACAGATAGGCAATCTTATAAGTAAGCACACGAGTCTTACCAGAACCGGCGCCGGCAATCACCAAAGAAGGACCATCACTATATGTCACAGCCTGACGTTGCGGTTCATTAAGCGAATCTAAATAATCCATTTGTATCTTAATATTTGTACTATTTTTTCATTTTCAAGAGCTCGTTCTGCAGTTTGATCATCTCATCACGCAAACGAGCAGCTTCCAAGAACTCAAGATCCTTGGCAGCGTCGAGCATAGCCTGTTTTGTTTGAGCAATAATCTTCTCCAATTCAGCAGGAGTATTATAAGTAGACGTTGCTTCAGCCACCATCTGTGGTTTACGATGGCGTTCAGCGTAGACATCAGGCTCGACATAATACTTTGGTTCATCACCGTCGCGCTCCTTAAGAATCGTCTTCTTCTCCTTATTCAAAGCCTTAGGGACAAGGTGATTAGCCTCATTATATGCGATTTGTTTCTCGCGACGACGGTTTGTCTCGTCTATTGTCTGCTGCATACTCTCTGTAATCTTGTCAGCGTACATGATCACACGGCCATTCAAGTTACGAGCGGCACGACCTGCTGTCTGAGTCAACGAACGATGCGAACGTAGGAAGCCTT
>DCIP01000168.1 GCA_002317115.1 Candidatus Scybalocola fimicaballi | reverse complement strand
TTCTTGTGTACAGTTGGTTTTCCACGACGCAGATCACCTTTGTCCATGATATCATCGTGAAGTAGGGTGAAGTTGTGATACACTTCAAGTGCACATGCCGGATAAACGGCATCATTCACTTTGCCGCCAAAGAGGTCGCACGCCATCAACGCGAATGTTGGGCGAAGACGTTTTCCTCCAATGGAAAGCACGTATCGAATAGGCTCATACAGATTGTATGGCTCCTTGCCCTCAAAAATAGAGACAAGTGTCGATTCGATTACTGGAAGATAATCTTTTGTATTCATATATATTTATAAGTCCTTTGTTTCTTTGTTTTGTGCGACGTCACATTGTAGCGTCGAACGTAGCGGATTGCTTATTTTGCATTCCGCATTTAGCATTTTTATTAAACCACATCCTGGCTGCTATTCTTCTCGCTACGCTTGCTTCTGTTGTAGCTTCGGTAGGAGTCGTACTCAATATCCACGTCTGGCTCCACAAACTCATCTCTGTGTGTCACTTTGAACGACACATATTTGATTGTGAGTCCACGCTCCAGCCACTGTGATTCGTAGTAGGTGCGGATAGAGAGGATCTTGTCGTCGGAGAATCCTGAGTGGTAAAGATCGTTGTTGCTGAATGTCACTTCATAACGGTTGCTCTTTATCATCTCATTTGTGTAGGTGAACATGAAGTTGCTGTCTGTCTTTAGATGGACAGTGCCGCCGTCTTTCATGATCTCTTGATAAAGGCTCATGAAACGTGTGCTTGTCAGACGTTTGTTTACCTTCTTCATTTGTGGATCTGGGAAAGTGATCCATATCTCCGACACCTCATCTTTGTCGAAGAATCCTGCGATGGCCTCGATGTTGGTGCGGATGAACGCTACGTTAGGCATCTTTAGCTCAAGCGCCTCTTTAGCGCCAGCCCACATTCTTGCTCCCTTGATGTCGACGCCGATGAAATTCTTGTCGGGATACATCTTGGCAAGTGCGACGGTGTATTCTCCACGTCCACAACCTAATTCAAGCACGATAGGATTGTCGTTGCCGAAGAATGTATTCCATTTTCCGCTCATCTCGTGTCTGCCTCCAAACTCCTGCTTTAGGTGGTAGAAGGGACATTGGAACACGTGTGGATAGGAATCCATATCGCTGAATTTCGCCAGTTTGTTTTTTGCCATCGCTGTTCTTTTTATTGTTCTACAGAGGCTTTGCGCACACGTATGCCGACATCTGAGATGCCTTCAAGCACGTCTTCACGCATACCCTGCCAAATGTTTATTTTGTAAGTACCTTGTTTCGGAAATTTTACCAACGGCATGAACGACACAGGCAGATGGTAGATGTTGGCGTAGTATGACGCCATTCCGTCGCCCACCCAGTGTCCGTGGTTGTCGGCCAACGCGCACTCGATAGTGTCGCTGTAGATGTCGCCTGCTGGACTTGTCGCTTCGATGAAAAGCCAAAGGTTCTGATATTTATAAGAGCCCTTGTTTCTCACGTCCACCACGATTTCGTAAGTGTCGGTAGTGTCGTTCATCACATACTCGAATGCTAAGGCGTCATCTTTCTTCCAACCGTCTTCAGGAATATCCTTGATATCCTGGTAGACGCAATTGTCTCCGCACGAGTTTAACCCCGTCAGCGCAAGAAGCAGAAGTAAAAAGCCTAAAATGAACTTATTCATTGTTGCCTCCTCCGTTATTAGAATTCTGGTTGCCGCCATTATTGTTCTGGTTGTTTGGCTGACCACCATTGTTGTTCTGACCGTTGTTATTCTGCTGGCCACCGTTGTTAGGACGGTTGCCATTGTTGCGGTTTCTGTTATTGTTGTGACGGTGCTGGTTGCGGTTTTGCTGACCATTTTCTCCGCCATTCTGCTGATTGCCGCCATTGTTTTGGTTTGGCTGATTGCCATTCTCATTACGAGGCTGACGGTTCTGCTGGTTGTTGCGGTCACGGTCGCGACGGTCACGGTTGCGGTTATTGCGGTTGCCACCGTTCTGCTGGTTACCGTTATTATTGGCATTGTTTTCGCCACCCTCGTTTGCCTTTGGCTGGTTGCCGTTCTCATTATCGGCAAGAGCCCCTCGATCCCCCTTAGATGGAGAAGAAGCCGACTGACCTTCTTGAGCTACGTTCTGTTGCTCCTGGTTGTCTCCGTTTCCTCCATTCTCAGCGTTTGCGTTACGCTGACGGTCGTCACGGTTGCGATTCTTATTCTTCTTCTTTTTCTTCTTGTCGAAGCGAGTAAGGTCGTCCTGACCTACCACATTCTCGTAGTCGACAGTCTTAGCCTCACGGTCACCCTTGTTGCCGCTTCCGAATGGCTCTGCCTTCTGGCCACGTTTGTTAAGCTCGATGATAGCCTTTACCTCATCCACCGTAAGAGTGACAAGGTTGGCAGCCATGTTAGGAGCTGTGCTGTACTGCATTGTACGAGCAAGGATATCGCTCTTGAAGTGGTAGTAAGTGCCGTCGAGAGTCTCAAGCTGGATGTCGCGTGGAGGGAACTCCTTCTGAGCCTCAAGGTAAGTGTCGACCTCGAAGTTCATGCAGCACTTAAGCTTAGCGCATTGTCCTGCAAGCTTCTGTGGGTTAGGGGAGATATCCTGGTAGCGGGCTGATGATGTAGACACCGACACGAAGTTGGACATCCACGATGAGCAGCACAATGGTCGTCCGCAAGGGCCGATACCACCGATTCTTCCTGCCTCCTGACGCGCACCGATCTGGCGCATCTCAATTCTCACCTTGAAAGTGTCGGCAAGCACACGGATAAGCTGACGGAAATCCACACGCTCGTCGGCGATATAGTAGAAGATGGCTTTGTTACCGTCGCCCTGGAATTCCACGTCGCCAATCTTCATATTAAGATTCAAATCTTCAGCGATCTTGCGGGCCTTGATCATGGTGTCCTGCTCGTACGACTTCACCTCTTCGAAGTGCTCAAGGTCGCTCTGCTTTGATTTGCGGAAGATACGCTTGATGTCGGCGCGGCTTGGGTCGACGCGGTTTTTCTTCATCTGAAGAAGCACCAACGGGCCAAGAAGCGAGACTCTTCCAATATCATGACCTGGCATAGCCTCAACAGTCACCCAGTCTCCCTTTTCAAGAAGAAGGTTGTTGGTGTTGCGGAAGTATCCCTTACGCGTGTTCTTGAAAGTCACCTCCACAAGGTCGGTGCTCTCCAATGCGCCGGGCACATCGCAAAGCCAGTCGAATGTATCTAATTTTAGGTCGGTGTGTTTGCTGCAGCCTTTGGCATTCATATTGCATCCGCCACCGTTGTCTATACTACTCATTTATATATTTTATTTTTTAAGCAGAGTCATCACTTTGAGAACTAAATCATAGAAAATGATTTTTGAATTTCCGTTTCTCTCAATATGAAATTCTGCTTTTGATAATTCATCTACTAACTGCCATACATTCTTTTCCGTGATGAAGCGAGCGAACTTCGACGAGAAGGCATTTTCGTCGTTTGTCAGATAGTTGAGCGACGGGTTGCCCACGTTGAGAATGAAGTTCTCGCGCATCATGTGCTGGCAATACTGCAAAAAGGAGATCTGTTTCTTTCTCGACAGTTTTGCAAGCTCATTGCTCAGGTTGATGAGGTCTTCAAGGTCGCTGACATACGCCTTTCTCATCATACGCATGAATGTATCCAAAAATGTGTTGGCTTCGTCTTCAAGCAGTTCGAACGCAGCGATGATACTGCCTTTGCTAAGGCGTGCTGCATACTGAATCTGGTTGTCATTGGCGTTGCCGTTCTTTGTTCTTATTGCGTCTGCAAGCACTTTTTCAGGAAGTGCGTGCAACACCACTCGTTGAGTACGCGACTGGATGGTAGGAAGGATATCGTCGGGTTTGTCGCTCACAAGAAGGAAAAGCGTTTTTCCGACAGGCTCCTCGATACTTTTCAGCACTTTGTTGGAACATTCCGCACCCATGAGTTCGGGATGCCAAACCACCACCACTTTGTATTCGCTCTCGCAAGCCTTGATCTGCAGTTTACGAAGGAGTTCAGTTCCCTCACAGTTGTAGATCATCGGTTGCTTTGTCGCGACGCTGCTGAACTCATCTTCCACCCATTTGTCAAGAGTGAAGTAGGGCGACGTCGCAATCATCTCTCTCCAGCCGTCAAGGTGCTCCATACAGTATTCATCGCTGCCTGCCGCCTTCTTATTAATGATCGGGAAGACGAAATGAAGGTCTGGATGCTGGAGATTAGCGTATTTTTTGCACGACGGGCACTGGCCGCAAGAGTCGTTCTCGCCTTTGTTTTCACACGACACGTATTGGGCGTACGCCAATGCTAACGGCAATTTGCCCACACCCTCTGGCCCACAGAACAGCTGAGCGTGCGGAATTCTGCCAGACTTGACAGCGTCGATGAGTTGACTTTTGAGCTCATCGTGCCCGTATACATCGCGAAAAAACATTTTTTATGCAAATTTACACTTGTATGCAAAAATAATAAAGTTTGAAAATTTAAGCAAACAATACTGCGAATAAAATTTTTGAAGTGAGGATTTGGGGCATTCGTTAGAAATGGGGAAATAAGGATTTTGGGTCAAATTTATACGTTTACCCTACTTTTGGCCTCAAATCCATCGTTTATGACAACTACAAAGACACTGAAACAAGGAGAAAAAACTGGTGATTTTTCGGAAAAGTGTATTTTTGGAGTGCCAAAAAACAAGGAAAAGTGTATTTTTGGAGTATTAAAAAACAAGGAAAAGTGTATTTTATATGCTTAAAAGAAAGATTTACAATAAGATAGAGGAATATCTTAAAGCACCATCTAATAAAATGCTATTGATAGATGGAGCAAGACAGATTGGAAAGTCGTATATCATAAGATCTGTCGGGCAATCTTTATATCCTAATTACATAGAAATAAATATGGAAGAGGATAAACAAGGCAATAGGTTGTTTGCGGAAGTAAAAACGACAAATGATTTCTATCTTGCTTTAAGTTCTTTTGCAGGAGATAAAATGGAGAACAAAGAGTCTACTCTTGTATTTATAGATGAGATACAGGCGTATGACCATCTTCTTACACTTGTGAAATTTTTAATGCAAGAAAATAAATTCACGTATATCGCTAGTGGTTCCCAATTAGGAATTACGTTAAAAAAGACGCAGTCAATTCCTGGAGGAAGTTACGAACGAATAAGGATGTTTCCATTAGATTTTGAAGAATTTTTGTGGGCTAATGGAGTAGGAGAACTTGCGATAGATAGTATGCGTGATTCATTCAGCAAAAGGGAGTGTTTGAATGAAGGAATGCACAAAAGAATTATGGATCTACTTAGGAAATATCTTCTTGTTGGAGGTTTACCGGATGCTGTAAATAGTTTTGTGGCAGACAAGAATATAATGAAAATACGTCAGATACATAACGATATACACGACCTTTACTTGAATGATGCCGCAAAATATGAAATTGAGTCAGGACGAAAATTAAAGATTCAGCGTATATTCAATATGGTTCCTTCACTTATGGAGAACAAAAAGAAAAGGGTTGTGGTGAAGGATATAGAAGACAAAGTTGCCAAACGAATGTCCGATTATGAAGATGAATTCGAATATCTTGTGGCTTCAGGCATAACAGTAGAGTGTAAAGCTATAAGTCAACCATCATATCCATTAAATCAAAACGAAGGGAAGAATCTTCTAAAACTCTATATGAATGACGTTGGTATGTTAACAGCCAAACTTTTTCGCAATAATATAAAGGCTGTGATGGATGATGAGTGTAGTGTGAATCTTGGTGCAGTGTACGAAACATTTGTCGCGGGAGAACTAACAGCTCATGGTAACGGATGTTTCTACTATGATAACAAAAAAAATGGGGAAGTGGATTTTCTTGTGGATGACTCTACAAATCTTACTACTATGCCGCTTGAGATTAAATCTGGCAAAGACTACAAGATCCATAGTGCCCTTGACCATTTTCTTAAGATAAAAAACTACAACATACGAGAAGCGTATGTGTTAAGTAATGAAAGATTGGTCTTTAGTGAATCAGGAATCACTTATATGCCAATATATTACATCATGTTTTTCTCATCAAATGATGAAGTTGTAGGAGAATGGTGATGAAGAATATTTAAG
>DCIP01000229.1 GCA_002317115.1 Candidatus Scybalocola fimicaballi | reverse complement strand
GGCTGTGCCCTTCGTGACTGTGTCCTTCGTGTCCATGACTTTCGTGCTCTTGGCTTTCGTGACTGTGTCCACAAGCCGTTAGCATCACAGCAAAAGCCGCCAAAATTCCAAAAAATCTATATATTTTCATACTTTCAATAATTTTCCGACGACAAAGATGCAAAAAATCTTCTGCAACTGAATTGCAAAGAGCTATTAGGATTTCAAAATAAACTAATTTTTGTAAAATGATAGGTTTTCCATTATGATTTTCATTTGTTTTTGTGCTTTTTAGCATAATTATCGTACAAAATTTCCATTTTCTAAAATAATCGTTTATCTTTGCACCAAATCTTGCATGCCACAGCGGTGGAGCAAACATAGCAAGATACTTTATCGATAAAAGACGTTTACATACGTTTGTTTCTTGGTCGTATAGAACTTCCACTTTTATGTAGAATCCAAGGACATTCAGTAGTAGATGGTCTTGTTTGGTATTAACATATCAAATCATTTTGACTTTCGAAACATATCGAGAGCAAATGATTTTATATACAATCCGGCGAGGACTTCTGCAACTGCTTGTTTTTGATTCTACGGGTTGTGGAAGACCTTATACGACGAGAGCAAGTAAGTACAATTGCCCTCGTCTTTTTTCATTGAAATAATACATCCAGTGGGCAGGATACGCTCGCTGGATTAATTTTTGCAATTATATTAACTCAACAAAATTAAATACTATGGCAATATTTAATGGTGGAATGATGAATGTTATCCGATGCGACCTGACAGAATACATTGTCTGGAAATGGCGCCCTCAGGTCAATGAGTCCAATGATCCCGGGCAACGTTCAAACTTTGTAAGATGGGGCAGTAGTCTCCGAGTAAAAGACGGCGAAATGGCAATATTTGTATATCGTGGTTCTGGATCTGATGGTCACGATAATCAAGATGTCATTATGGGACCTTATGACGGAACCATAGAGACTGCCAACCTTCCTGTCATTTCAAGGATCATTGGACTAGCATACGGTGGAGGACAGGGTGGTCCATTTCAGGCAGAAATCTATTTTGTAAATTTACAGGGTAACAATCAGGTACTTTTCGGAATCCCTTTCTTTGATGTGTTTGATTCAAGGTATCCTGATTTGGCAGTTCCTGTTTCTTCAAGAGGCACTATAACTTTCAATCTTACTGACTACCAATCATTCATCAAATTGAATCGTCTGACAGATTTCAATATGATGGATTTTAAGAATCAAATTCGTAGTGCATTGACAAAATACATGAAGCATGTCATAATAAACATGGCAGGCGACAAGGACATGTCTGTAATACGCCTGGAAAGCAAGATTCTTGAAATAAGTGAGAACGCTCAGAAGTATATGGCAAAGAGATTTGCCGAAGATTTCGGTGTAAACTTAAAAGCATTAGATGTGGAAGCAGTGTCGCTTGATAAAAATTCTGAAGGTTACATACAACTAAAAGGATTAACATTCGGCATTGTGAGTAGAACAACACAGGCTCAAGCAGATGCTAACATTAGAAATATGGAACAGATGCAGGAATGGAATTCTGAAAATGTCAGAGCAACAATGGCTATTCAACGTGGTGAAATGCAACGAGCTCAGCGCTTACAAACAGAAACCTCATATTTAGGAGCGCATGCTCTTGACCAACAGACTGAGGTTGGCAAACAGTTTGCTGCGTCCATGGGACAAAGCGGTTCTATGAATGTGGGCGGCGGACAAATGAATCCTGCTGGTATGATGACAGGAATGATGATGGGAGGCGCTATGGGTCAGCAAATGGCAGGCATGGTGAACCAAATGGGACAGACTGTCAATCAGAGTTACCAGCAAGCAAGTCAAATGCCGCCACAGGTTCCTCAAATTAACTATTATGTTTTGATTGCTGGTCAACAGACAGGACCACACAATGCAATGCAATTAAGACAGTTAATTGCTTCTGGTCAACTCACCCCTGATACATATGTATGGAAAGCAGGAATGGCAAGCTGGGATTTTGCAAAAAACACAGAGGTAAACACTTTGTTTCCAAGTACTCCTCCAATGCCGCCAGCGCCACCTACTCCTCCAGTACCTCCAACATCGCCAATTACTAATTCATAAATTCATTTAACCATGAACGAGAATAATTTTTCAACATTAGACAGACTGATGGAATTTGGTCTTGGTATGGGCATGGCTCAACAAATGATCAATATGATGAACCAGACTATACATACTATGCAGATTCCAGAAACAGCAAGACCAGTACAGCCCAAGGCTGTGGAATGGTATATTGCAGTCAACGAAAAAGCGAGTGGGCCTTTTTCCGAAACAGAAATTAAGGGATTATTGCTTGAAAAGAAAGTCACAAAAGAAACTTTAGTATGGTGCACTGGTATGTCTAACTGGCAAACAGCTGAAAATACACCAAGTATTCTTAAATTGTTTTTACAATTACCACCTGCATTATGAAAATCAATATCATACCTTCATTGATAGTGTTGGCAGCCGCAGCCATCTTTGCTTTTCTCTTCTATACGATGTCAAACGCAGAAGAACAAATGCTGAAGGCTCTTGCAATATCAGGATTTGTTTCTATTGGTATATGTCTTGAATGTGGAATAGGTCTTTCGTTTAAGGACACACATCATACGACAAACAGTTTTGCCACATCGATTTTCTTCCTCATAATATTCATTGTAGAACATTGCTGTTTTGCCGCATGGGGAACAAGTCAAGAGTGGTTAATCGTTACATCCGGAATTTTCTTGGTTCTATATCTCCTTGTGTATTACGGAATAAGTAAAACTAAAATGTAATAATATGAATAACTTAACATGCCCGAGTTGTGGTGGGCAGAAAGCCACACAAATCAATGGCCACGAATATCGTTGTGAGTATTGCGGTCACATATTTACTCCAGTTGCACCTAGACCAGTTCAGGCTCCGCAACCTTTTTTTTCACAGCAAAGTTTGCAGCAAAAAAATGTTCAGCAGAGTATCCAGTTTAAATCTGTAAACTCAACCGGTAAGAACAGAACAATAGCGGCTTTATTGGCGTTTATTTTAGGAGGATTAGGTGGACATCAGTTCTATCTTGGAAATACCGTAAAGGGTATTTTATACTTAGTTTTCTGCTGGTCTTATATCCCTGGTATAATTGGGTTTATTGAAGGCATTATGTTAATTTCCCAATCAGACGAGGATTTTGATGTAAAACCCAAATTATTATTATAATAGTACTCTAATTTTGAGATTAAATTATGAACAAGCCTGTATGTCCATCATGTGGTAGTCCTAATGTAGAGCAAATCGATACAGACAAGTACCAATGTCCTTATTGTGGCAAAACATTTAGTGAAAATACTGCGCCACCAATTCCACCGACACAAGAATGCAAAGAAAGTAAAACCGAAAATGCAGAAGAGATTCCTAATAATATTTATAGAAAAATTGCTATAATATTTTACTTAATCGGATTAGTTGACTTCTGTGGAATGTTCTTTAATTACGATTTTACTGGAGTTTTTTGGTCTCCAATCGCATTTTGTAGTATAGCTTCCATATTCGAATGGTTAGCAAAGAAAAAAGGCAAATCGCAATAAAATTATTAAATTATGTATTATGGCAAATATTAAATGTCCATCATGTGGTAGTCCTAATGTAGAGCAAATCGATACAGACAAGTACCAATGTCCTTATTGTGGCAAAACATTTAGTTCTACTCCTATTAAGCAAGCAACAAAAATTATTAACATCTATGGGTACACTCAATGGTTTGCTATTAATCCTGACGTAAAAGTAACTATCAATGGTCAACAGGTAGGAAAAGTTTCAAAAGGAGGTCTATTACAATTACAGATTGATAAACCATGTCAATTGAAATTTGATTGTAATA
>DCIP01000162.1 GCA_002317115.1 Candidatus Scybalocola fimicaballi | reverse complement strand
TTGAATCTTTATACTCCAAGCAAGCAGACTATCTCTGAGAATGTTGCTATCGCTGACATCAACGACAAACAGCTTGACGATATCGTAGGAGATCAGGATGCTAATCAGCTACGTGAGGATCTTGAACTTTTGGATGGTGTTTATCCTGAGTTTGAAAGAGAAACTTACGAGGCTGGACAAGTGGCTCCAGTATTCTTCGGTTCGGCATTGAACAACTTCGGTATCAAGGAGTTGTTAGACTGTTTCTGTGAGATTGCACCGTCGCCAGGCGAGATCAAGACAGAAGAGAGAATCATTAAGCCAGAAGAGGAGAAGTTCTCAGGATTTGTCTTTAAGATCCACGCTAACATGGATCCTAACCATAGAAGCTGTATCGCATTCGTTAAGGTTTGCTCTGGTAAGTTTGAAAGAAACGTCAACTATAAGCATGTACGTCTTGGCAAGAGCTTCAAGTTTTCAAGCCCAACATGTTTCATGGCTCAGAAGAAAGACATCGTCGACGAGGCATTCCCAGGCGATATCGTAGGTTTGCCAGATAGTGGCGGTACATTCAAGATTGGAGATACATTGACGTCGGGAGAGACAATCCACTTCAAGGGATTGCCAAGTTTCTCACCAGAAATGTTTAAGTATATTGAGAATGACGATCCGATGAAGGCAAAACAGCTCAACAAAGGAATTGAGCAGCTTACTGACGAAGGTGTGGCACAGGTCTTCACTAACCAGTTCAACGGACGTAAGATCATCGGTACAGTAGGAGCGTTGCAGTTTGAGGTAATCCAGTACCGTCTACTTCATGAATATAACGCACAGTGCCGTTGGGAGCCAATCTCTCTTTACAAGGCATGCTGGATTGAGAGCGACGACGCTGAGGCTTTGGAGACATTCAAGAAGAGAAAATACCAATATATGGCGAAGGATAAGGAGGGACGCGACGTCTTCCTTGCTGATTCAGGCTATATCTTGCAGATGGCTCAGAGTGATTTCCCTAAGATCAGATTCCATTTCTCATCGGAATTCTGAGTCAATTCATAATTCATAATGCATAATTCGTAATTGTCGGTATAATCTATTCTTATAGGGATTTCCAACGATAGAAACTTGTAGAGACGGGGCATGACCCCGTCTTTTTTTCTTGCAATACGCAATCCTCATTTCGCATTACGAATTGAAAAAACATTTGTGAAAGTCAGCAAAAAAAAATAAATTTGTAGAGTAAATTAGAAGTAAAAGCGTAGTAATGCACTACAAGATAAAGCATATAGTCTGTTTGTTGTTTACAATACTATTGTTTTCAAATAGTTACGGACAAAATACAGAAATAAAAAATGATAGTATCGACAGAAAAGAGGTGACTCTATCTGCCGACACTTTGTCTTTCTCTTTACCGAAGAGAGACTCTTTATCTGCTAATAATGATAGTTTGACTGTACAAAATAGGAAAAAAAAGAAAAAAGATCCTAAAACATTCGAGTTTGAGCCTAGTAAAGACGCGATTGAAAGCCAACTAACGTATTCTGCATCAGATTCCATCATTTTCGTCGGTGGAGGAGACGCGTTCTTATACGGTAAGGCCACAATTAATTACCAGACTCTTGAGCTAAACAGTGATAATATCAGTCTTGACATTGAAAAAAGCACTGTTAAGGCTCGTGGTAAGGTGGACAGCACCGGAACATTGGTAGAGACTCCAATTTTCAAGGATGGTCCGGATGAGTACGAAAGTGAGGCCATCGACTACAACTATAAGTCGGGTAAGGGATTGATCCGTGGCGTGATCACTCAGCAGCAGGACGGTTATATCACAAGTGATGTGGCTAGAAAAAATCCTGACAATACATTCTTGATGAAGGATGGAAAGTATACAACTTGTGACAATCACGAAAATCCACATTTCTATCTGAACTTGACAAAAGCCAAGGTGGTGCCAAAGAATTGTGTCGTGACTGGCCCTGCATATTTCGTTTTGCTTGATGTGCCAATTCCTTTGGTCATTCCGTTCGCTTATTTCCCATTCTCAAGCGCTTATAAGTCAGGTCTGCTGATGCCGACGTTCGGTGAGGATTCGCGTCAGGGATTCTATTTGCGTAATGGAGGTTACTACTTCGCTATCAACGATTATGTTGATATGGCATTGCGTGGTGATATCTACACTAAAGGATCGTGGGCTGTGAGTGGAACATCTCGTTATGTAAGACGCTATAAATATAGTGGCAATTTGCTTTTCAGCTACCAGGTGACTGGCTCTGGAGAGAAGGGCATGCCTAACTATACGGAGATGAAGGACTTGAAGATCCATTGGACTCACAAGCAGGATGCTAAGGCAAATCCGTTCAGCACATTCTCCGCAAGTGTCAACTATTCAACATCCGCTTACAATAAGAACAACACACGTTCATATTATAATGCGTCGTCGTATTCTGAGAATAACAAATCCAGCAGTATCAACTACGCATATCAATTCCCAGAAAGTGTGTTCTCATTGCAAACAAACTTGACTATCAACCAAAGACAGAGCGACTCAACGTTGAGTATCACATTCCCGTCGTTGACTGTCAGCATGAACCGTATTTTCCCATTCCAGAGAAAGGTGATGGTCGGAAGCAAGAAATGGTATGAGAAAATCTATTTCAACTATAATTTCAGCGCCAACAACAGCGTCTCGATGAAACAGGACAAGCTGATGTGGAGTTCGGAAATCCAGACTGCTAACGATTTTTTCACTGATTTGGAAGCAAGTCACAAAATATCATTGGGAGCCTCTTACAATATTTTCAAGTATCTGGTGTTGAGCCCTAATATTTCTTATAATGAGAAATGGTATCATAAGACACAGGATCTGAGTTGGGATGAGCAGAATGCAAAAGTTGACACCGCCTATCACTATGGGTTGTTTTTCAAGAACGACGTTTCTGCAAGCGTCAACTTGAATACTCAATTGTATGGTTTCTATAAACCGTTGAAATGGATGGGTGGAAAGAAGATTGCGGCAATCAGACACATGTGTCAGCCCACAGTCGGATTCTCGTTCAGACCAGATTTCGACCACATGATTTCGCCATTCCCTGGCATGAGAGACCAGTATTTTGGATCTTATGTCCGTCCGGTTGCAGGAATAGATCTTGCCGATGTGAAGCCTATCGACTATGCACGTATGAGAGGTGGCGGCACACATTCTAACGGACCGTCAGGAAATATCAACTTGTCGTTGAGCAATAATGTCGAGATGAAGGTGCGTACAGACAGGGACACAACAGGATATAAGAAGATATCGTTGATTGACAATTTGATGTTAAGCACAAGTTATAATGTGTTTGCTGACTCGTTGAATTGGTCGGATATCAGTGCAAATGTCAGATTCAGATTGCCAGGCAATACATCATTCAGCGTCAACAGCCGTTGGACTCCTTATACATATCAGCTAAATGATTATGGTAATCCGACGAGAGTAAACGTTACAGAGATGGAGAAAAACCACCGTCTTGCCAGAATGACCAACGCGTCGACAAGTGTGAATTATACTTTCAGTAATTCGACCTTCAAAAAGAAAGTGAAGCCAGAGGATCAGATTCAGGGTGAGTCTACAAGCAGTGATGATTTTGAGGATAATGATCCTGATTTGCTTGACAAGCAGGCACCAAAACAACGTTTGCGAAATAAAAGACGTGATGAAGCCCAAAAGGACAATGAGGGATATGAGGCTTTCTCTCTTCCTTGGAATTTGAGTGTCAGTGCATCAGTGTCTTATGGAGACAAGAAGTTCAACAAAGAGAGATTGACATACGATCAGGATTGGAATTGTATGTTGAACTTCTCAGGTAGTTTCTCATTCACACGAAACTGGAGTTTCAATTATAGTTCTGGCTATGACGTGATTAGAAAAGAGATCAGTTATACCACATGTGGAATTTCAAGATCGCTACACTGTTGGAGTGCATCGCTTCATTTGGTGCCATTCGGCTATAACCAGTCGTTCAACTTCTCTATCCATGCCAACTCGTCTTTGCTGCAGGATTTGAAGTATGAGAAGAACAGTTCTCCAAGTGATCATCCGGATTGGTATTGATTAGCTTAGAGTTAAGAGCTTAGAGCTTAAAGCTTAGAGAGAGTAGGTTAGAGGTTATGAGTATCATTTGTATATATTTAGCGATAATCAATATTGTTGCTTTTGTGGCGTATGGAGTAGACAAGTGGAAAGCAAAGAATGCAAAGTGGAGAACTCCTGAAAAGACATTGATTTTGCTTGCCGCATTAGGTGGTGCGTTAGGTGCATACGCTGGGATGAAATATTTCCGCCACAAGACACAACACAAGAAATTCACAATTTGTGTGCCGCTTTTTCTTATTGTTTGGATAATTGGATTGGTATGGTTTAATATTAACGCATAGATATTTGTAGGGGCAGGTTTCAAACCTGCCCTTTTCAATTATATATCATTCATAATTTTGGATTTCGCATTAATAATTTCGAATTTATTCCTATCTTTGCAAAAATTTATTACAATATCATCAATAGTTATGGTAAGAGATACTGAGATTTTCGATATCATCGAGAAAGAGCATCAGCGTCAGCTTAAGGGAATTGAGCTAATCGCCTCTGAGAACTTTGTTAGTGATCAGGTGATGCAGGCAATGGGAAGTTATCTAACAAACAAGTACGCCGAGGGTTACATCGGACACCGTCACTACGGTGGTTGCGAAGTAGTCGATATGAGCGAAGGTTTGGCAATCGAGCGTCTTTGCAAGCTTTACGGAG
>DCIP01000061.1 GCA_002317115.1 Candidatus Scybalocola fimicaballi | reverse complement strand
TTTAACTCAGATAAATTAGTTATCTTAACATTTTCCCCTCCTTCTGTCAAAACATTTGCATAGCATTCTGAACTTCCAAAATGAACTTCATAAATTGTTGCAGTTGTTGGTTTTGTTGCAGTTTCCAACTTTTTACTATCAGTCAAAGCATTGATCAATGTAGTTTTTCCAGAACTGAACTCTCCTACCAATGGCAAAATAAGAGGACAATTAGCATTGCTACTTTTCTCTTCAATTCGATTAAGATCTGCAACAATATTGTTAAATCCTAAATCTTTTGCAATATTCAACAATGTTAGTATCTCTTTCATATGATTCAATTTAATTAATTCATTTACCCTACCTTCTCAACTTCCAAATCCGCCATATTCAAACATCCTGCTTTCTTGATGTCTATACCGTAAATGCGCATGAAAGCATCTACTACTGGCTGTCCACCATTAGTACAAACAGGATTACCAAAACTCTGGGATACTACCTGAACCGTCATTCCTGGTTCAATCAGAATGCCATTGACACTCTTTCTGTGCTTCGTGGTTATTTGAAATATTGGCATATCATCAAATGTTTAGTCTATAATTCTAATAAAATCCTTTCTTTCCACCATCCTCCTTTTATAGATGGTGAATCACCTTGTTTTGTTTAAGGTTATCACAAATATAATATGTTTGCGATACAAAACAATATTTAAATGCATTTTTTGCAACAATTTTTCAGTGAAAAGATTATTTCTCTTACACTTTTATGTTAGACGACATAATTGCATTCTTCCAAACATAAAAAACGCAATGTCTTTCATATCCCTGAGCAAACTGTCCTTTGGCAAAATCTCATTGAAGATATTGTCGACGTCGCGAACTTGCGTCGACACGGATCTTCCACATCTGCACCAATTAGCGAAATGCTCACAATTATTGCTAAGCAGATTGTAAGTGCCGAGTTTGGTGCCAATCGAATTCCGTGCTCGTCGGACTATCTCTTCCCTGTCAAACACCGATGCTATCTGAGTGTCGACAGAAACAGGATCACCCTTGGAGAATCGGGATAGCGACGTCTCCACTATATCCGCGGAAAGGGCATCAAGTTCATTTCTGGTTGTTGAACAAAAATGCACTACCCTGCCATTGCCAACATAGACTCCGTAGTGGTAATAAATTCCGCGAAAGACTCTAAGGACATCACCTGGTATTAATTTGTTTCTCTTCGTTTTCATATCTTACTAAATTTTCACAATATATACGAATTGTCCAAACACGCTTACTTTTTTTATTCCATAAAAAGTCACCCTTAGTCTCCCGTCGCCAGGTGTAAAAAAAGGAATGTTCGAAGTTCCAAATCACTAGTTTTGGAAAACTTCGGATGACTTATTTGCTTCCGAATATATTCTTCAACGTTCCAAGCATATCTCCTATAGTGCCATTTTTATGACCGCACTTTGGACATGTCAAGTTTGGTGGCATATATACAACTCCTCCAGACATTGTCTTAAATGTATATTTACATTTTGTACAAACTATATGATGAATCTGCAACATTACTATTAACCATTAACTCCAAACAACGCTTTGCGTATCAACCTGCAGACCAAATCGGTGCTGCTGGTGGTGATGGCGTTCACAATTTCTCGCGTCGCAGTTGAATCCATCTCATGGGAATGGTCCAAAAGGTTGAGCAAACTTGACGCATACTCTTCCCTCGTCACTCCTGATGAAGCGGTTCTTTCCTCGTAGACGGTGGTGTCAGGAAAATAGGAAATATTATCATTGTCGCTTGTCTTTGCGACGACGGAAATGACCGTCCCTACCCTCAACTTTCCATAGCGATCACACTGTTCGTCTGGGAAAACAGCCTTGCTGTGCATTGCTTTTGTCGAAATTGTAAATGTCAACGATTCTCGCAAAGCCGTCAAGTAATACGTCTCCGCTGAATAGTGATCAACTGAGGCTCGAAACTTCCGTATCTTTGCCATACACGATAATTTTTGATTGTTGTGATTGATTGGCTTAGGTAGCCTATTAAATCCTTTAATTTTTTCATAGTAACATTTTTGTTATTTAATAACTTTTATGTTTTTCTCAAGCCTCATCTTTTTACATTGTCTTGTACTTTAACATACAACGTTTTTAGGCGAACGCTTGTTTCGATTGCAATATTATCTTAACTTTGCTTGATAACGAAAGAAACTTAAACAATTATTTTTCAAAAAGATGCAGATGTAATGCATTTGGTAAAAGAGTACGATTCACGATACACAGAATAGATCACACACAAAAAAAGGGCACTCCAAACCGGAATGTCCTATTCTAAAAAACTATAACTTACAGCTCAATATTTCCCTCAGACGGTGTTCTAAAAGAGAATCTTGTTTTCTTATCTTTATTCGTGATGCAAAAATCGGTCAATGTGATTATATCCATACCAATTAAGATATCATAATCTTCAAGATCTCCACAATAAACTTCTAAATCGTGAACTAATTTGCCGTTCGGCAATCCAACTTTCACTTTATAGGATTTTACAACTTGTAAACCACCTATTCCCAAAATACCAGCATCCTGATATGGAGTAAGGTGCAAACAATCCACAATTTTTTGTGATATAATAGTATTTTGTGCACCTGTATCCCAGGCAGCGGCATCAGTGTAAAAATATGGAGGATTTGATTTGCCTTTCATATTTTCCTCTTCCGACATAACAATCGCATTCGTAACAATGGCGTCAGCAAGTACGCCATACTCAAGTTTAAAACTACTCATAGAATACCTTCTGGAAGATCCGTGATTTTATGTTCTTTACGTGGAATCACACCTCTTTTCACTCTATAGAATGAAACAAACGGCATTTTGCCTGTCTTCTTTCGTTCTGGTGCTTTAATCACCTCAAACTCTTCCCATTTGGGATTCTTTAAATCTACCATTACCAAATCAATTAAAAATTAAACATACCTGTTGGATTAAACACCAACCGAATGCAAAATTAAGCTTTTTATTGGACCATACAACTATTAAACAATTATTTCTTCGACTAAAATTTTTGAAGGCATTAATCTTGATGTATGTAAAAAATTTATTATTTTTGCCAGAATAAGAGAAGGCAAATCAATAGCTCAGATGGAGAAAGAAGGGATAAAATTTTCGAACGTTTTAAAATGAATCTAAAACAATTAGAACCTTCAACAAAAACACCCTATCCAATAAAACCAACAACCCAGTTCAAGATTTTATGAAAAAAGACTACGCAGAAATGATAAACGTGATCGCTAACACTTGTCTGTTGTTTTGCGATCGAGAGAGTATGGGCAACCATATCGACTATGAAATGATGACCAACAATGCGTCTTCTATGAAACCGTTCAGACAAAAATCCACTTTCTGCGAACTCTCAAATGAGGTGGACTATTGGTATGGCGGAGAGGTGGACCTCGAAACACTTATCAAAGATTATGGCGACGCAAGTGATAAATACTTAGATTTCAAAAGAAGTTATGCGGTTGATTTGCATGCCGACGTCGCAGATGATAAGCGTCAGCAGATATTCCACATCATCAATTTCTTCAGTCCCGTCGTCGACAATAAATCAGAACTATCTTTTCTCAACAACGACAAAATATCAATTTTATATGATATAAAGAATGAGAAGACGACGCAATTCCAGGCAATCTTCATTCTTCTTATGATTGGTTTGATTCCGTCCTACTCATCCAAAAAAGGATCCGCATCACAAATAAAGAAAGATTTCTATCTGTTGATGGATTTTCTTCGCAATTACGGCAAACAGGCTCCTACATTGGATGCGGTAAAAGACTCTCCCATCCTCACTGGTTTTGAGACATGGGTTGAAGAAAATGATGAAAGCGAACTAAGACGTGTCGACCTGATAAATATGACGAAGAAATTCCTGGAGACATCATTTGGATTTTCGTCTTCGGAAAATTCATTTATTCTGAACAAACAGTTTGATCGCATCTACCCTGAAATTGAAGGATTTTGGTCGGACAGTCCGACTCCGGGTTCTCATTTTTGGAAAATAGAAAGGCTGGCAAACGCATATAACATTTATGAATTCACCTTGAAACGTGACAGCAACAAACTGGAATTCATAAAATTCGAAGGCTACATTTATGGGAAAGACGAAGATGAATTGTCATTGTTTCTTTGTCACCCATCCATGGTGAGAAAAATCATCAATCACGAAGATTCCGAATGTTTCAAGGAATGGTCTGATTTGGATACAGAAGATGATGGAAACGGGAAAATCACCAAACTAAAACTTCATCCTAGAATTCGTAAGGGGAAAGAGATGTTGCCTCATAATCTGTACCGTGTAGACGGTGCAGATTATTACGGAAAAATATTGAATAGCAATCAAATAGAAATCATAAATCTATTTCAGGATGACGAATACAATTTTCTGTTCAATCAATACGCAATCACCAGAGAGCATCTCTACATTCTCTTAGATGATATTGATATTCATCAACTTAAATTGCCAGATGCGTCGTCTGACCTATATCTAAAGATTCCTAAGTGTCTTGACCCCTGCTTGGATATGCTTACGTTGGACGACGAATGGGGAATATGCAATTTCAATAATGGAGACTCCTATTTCACAGTTGTCAATAGCATGCTCTATTTGAGAATAGACACCATTGCAGAAAGAGAGGAATTAGGAATCGAAATTGTGGAGAGAATAGAATAAAAATAGGGGTGGCAAAACCACCCCTATATAATTTGGCAATTATGACCCTATTTTTTCTTCTTCAAATTCGGAATCACATAATCTGTCGGCACCTCCAACGGTTTGAAACTGACAGACTGATAGAAATAATACACGTCGATAGGTTCATTCTCGTCACAGATATTGGAAAGTATCTTACCCTGCTCATTTTCAAAACGTTTGCTTGATTTAATCTCGTCCCAAGTATATGAATATTTTAACGCATAACCATCAAATTGATACAGACGGTAGAGATAGAAATCATTATTCTCTTTCGTATAGAATTTTGCTTTCTCTCGAATTCCATCAAACGTGAATTTTTCGCCCATCTTATCAAGAAGCACCTGAATATCAAGAGGAAACGCGGTTGTCACGATTGCCTGGTTGGTACACCATACACTGTCGGCAATAATATCATCGTAGGAGACGTTAAGCATATAACGACTGCTCGACTGGTCGTAATTGTTAATTTTATTACGTTTGACCTCCTCTTTGCTCCACGGAGTCCAAACTTTCTTCTTCTTCCAAGCCTCCTTAAAACCAAGTTTACGATATATGGTAGTGTCCTTATAACTGTCTTCCACCTCCAGACGGTTATAGGATTCTTCGTAGAATCCTTTAATCCTCACCTTTTCCTGAGAAAAGGCTGAGATAACGAAAAACAGGAACAAAAAAGTTACGTTAAATTTCATATTACTCCTTTATACTCTATCTGTGTGATTTACTAGTGGACAAAGATACAAAAAAAAGACGGGGACAAGCCCCGTCTCTACATATTTTAATTCTGCTATTATTTATTCTGCAGTCTTCTTCTTCTCGTTGATTTCAGGATCAACCAAGATTCTACCACAATACTCACAAACGATAACTCTCTTGCGAGTACGGATATCTGCGATTCTCTGAGGTGGAATACGGTTGAAACAACCACCACAAGCATCTCTCTGAACAGTAACTACAGACAAACCGTTGCGAGCGTTCTTTCTGATTCTCTTGAATGCTGATAGAAGTCTCTCGTCGATCTTGTTCTCAAGCTTCTCTGCCTTCTCCATCAACTTCTCTTCCTCAGCACGTGTGTCGGCGATGATTGATGTAAGCTCTTCTCTCTTCTGCTCCAAGTCTTGCTTTCTTCCCTCTAGGTACTCCTCTGTAGACTTCAAGTCCTGAGTCTTATTCTCAATGTCTCTCTCTCCCTCTTTGATTCTCTTCTCAGAAAGCTGGATTTCAAGACCCTGATATTCAATTTCTTTTGCTAAATTCTCGTACTCACGGTTGTTGCGAACTGAATTCTGCTGCTCCTGGTACTTTTTCATCTGACCTTTGGCCAAATCGATATCGCTCTTATGACGACCAATCTTAAAGTTAAGATCTTTGATATCGTTATCCAAATTTGCAATACGTGTCTCCAAACCTGCTACTTCATCCTCAAGGTCCTTAACCTCCAATGGTAGCTCTCCACGTACAGCACGTAGATTGTCGATCTGCGACATTACCTTCTGCAAATCATACAATTTCTTTAGTTTCTCTTCTACTGTAATCTCTTTAGCCTCTGCCATATCTATAAATAATTTATAGGATTCGACTTTATAGTTGAATTCTGAACCGCAAATTTAATATTATTTTTTGATAATACATTAAAAAAAATCTCTTTTGTGTATTGTTCGCTCTCATAATGTCCAATATCTGCGATGATTGGTCCATCATAACTGTCAAAAAACTGGTGGTATTTTACATCTCCCGTCACCATGATGTCAGCACCCATCTTTTTCGCCAACCCTACAAGATCGGATCCGGAGCCGCCACATAATGCCACTCGTCGTATAGTTTCCACTTTATTTATATCGGTGTATTTCAACATTTCACATCGGAATGTCTCTTTCACTCGCTTCAAAAATTCGAGTGGTACGACGGGTGTCTTCAAATCACCTACAACTCCCATTCCAGCGGAGACGATGGTGTTCTCTAATTTGATCACATCTATGGCAGGCTCTTCATACGGATGAGCCTCATCAACCGCTTTCAACACTTTGGTTAGATTGCGTCGGCTGACCACATACTCCACCCTACTCTCTTTCTCCGTATGGATCTCGCCAATATTGCCGACGTATGGATTGCAACCGTCGTTAGCTTTGAAAGTGCCAGCTCCGTCGACTGAAAAACTACAACAATCGTATGCTCCGATTGAGCCTCCTCCATTGGCATACACAGCATCAGAGACTTTCTGTTTGTCTGCAACAGGAACATATACTACCACTTTATAAACTTGCTCGTTGTCAGCCTCCAACGGAACCACATTTTCAAGAGACAATTTCTCCGCCATCTTATAGCTGACTCCACCAATGATCTTGTCGGCACTTGTATGAGCAGCATAAATAGCGACGTCGGATTTAATAGCCTTACGTATGATTCGCTCAATGTAATTGGCGCCTGTGATTCTCTTTACTCCTCTGAAAATCAACGGATGATGACACAATATGAAATTACATCCTTTCTCCACTGCCTCATCAACTGTAGCCTCAACAACATCGATTGACAAAAGAACTCCTGTGATATCACTATCCGCGTCGCCCACCTGCAAACCACAATTATCATAGCTCTCTTGAAGCGACAAAGGAAATTCTCGATCCAGATATTTCGTTAATTCAGATACTTTCATGTTTATTTCTTCAATGTGACGACAATATATTCCGGGGACATTCCAAATCTTATCGGAATCACCGTGCATCCGATTCCTCGATTGGCAATCAATTGTTTGCCGTTCCTCTTATATAATCCATGCCAATATGGAAATCTCAAAGCAGCAAAAGAGGTCTCCCAATCTCCAAATTCCAAACCAATCTGCATCGCATGTGTATGGCCAGACAATGTCAAGAAATAATCGGAACTATCGTCAATATCCAAGTTCCAAAAGTCTGGATCATGAGCAAGAAGGATTCTCGTGTCTACAGAGATTTTCTTTCCGATTTTCGACAAATCCCATTCATCCATTCCGACAACCGCTATCGAATCTCCTGATTTACAAATCGTTCTATGTTCGTTATGCAACACTTCAAAACCAGTTTCCTTAATCAACGAATCCATTTTGGCAATATGTTTCAAATTCGTCTCTCGGAACGCCCAGTTATGATAGTGTCCAAAATCATGGTTTCCAAAAATGGCATACTTTCCATCTTTGGCATTCAACCGTTTCAATGCGTCCATAAAGGGGAGCATCTCATCCGACAACACGGTGATGATATCTCCAGTGAAACAGATAATGTCAGGATTCTCAGCATTCATCATATCCACCCACTCCGACACTTTCTTCTCGTCGCCATAAAGGCTGACGAAATGCCAGTCGGATATCTGCAACACCTTGTATCCTTCAAAACTCTTAGGAAGAGTCTCATTCTCGACGGTGATATACTTTGGCGTCATATTGAATCTACCGAAAAACACACCGTATGCACTTACAAACAGGCAAAATGCAGCAAAACCGGCGGCAAATACCTTTATAATCTTTTTCTTAATCAACAGACTCCACACATCCACAATTGAAAAGGCGAACTTGCAGGCAAACATCGTGAGTATCGCACAAATCAACATGCTCGACTGGTAGACTGCAGCCACTGATTCAGATGTATAGTATTGCTTCAACATAAGTCCAATCATCACTACACACAACAATGTGAACACAAAATAAAGTACCTGTGTTCTCCATTGGCATTTCTTCCTTAAATATCTGAAGAAAATATAGAATTCAGTGAAAAAAGCTAATAGTAGAAGGATTATTAAACGAGCTAACATAACCGTTTTTATCAAAATGTATGGGCGGATATAAAACCCGCCCATATCTCATATATTATCTCTTAACCAAAAGAATCACATTCTCAACATGGTGTGTGTGAGGGAACATATCCACTGGACGTACCTTCACCACCTTGTATTTCTCATCAAGAAGAGTCAAGTCTCTTGCCTGAGTGGCTGGATTACAACTTACATAAACGATCTTCTCTGGCGCAGCGTTAAGCAACACCTTGATCACATCCTGGTGCATACCATCGCGTGGAGGGTCAGTAATGACGATATCAGGACGACCATGCTGAGCGATAAAATCATCAGTCAAGATATCCTTCATGTCGCCAGCAAAGAATGTAGTGTTCTCGATATTATTATTGGCAGCGTTAATCTTCGCGTCTTCAATAGCCTCTGGCACATATTCAATACCAACCACTTTCTTTACACGTCCTGCACAGAAGCAAGCGATAGTTCCAGTTCCTGTATATAGGTCGTAAAGTGTCTGCTCTGGCTTCAAATCAGCAAACTCACGAGCCACCTTGTAAAGCTCATAAGCCTGAAGAGTGTTAGTCTGGTAGAAACTCTTTGGTCCGACCTTGAATCTCAAACCTTCCATCTCCTCCTCGATAAAGTCACGACCTTTGTAAAGAATAGTCTCCTGGTCTGTGATTGTATCGTTAGCCTTTCCGTTGATCACATAGATCAAGCTTGTGATCTCAGGGAAAGTTGTAGCCAAATGGTCAAGTAGAGCGACGCGGGCAGCCTCATCCTCCTTATAGAAGATGACGATAAGCATCACCTCACCTGTTCCTGCAGTACGTATGATGATATTACGCAAGAATCCGTCACGGTTGCGAAGATCGAAGAATGCCAAGTTGTGAGCCTTAGCGTACTGCTTGATTTCAGTACGGATTCTATTGGAAATCTCTGGCTGAAGGTAACACTTCTCGATATCAAGCACCTTGTCGAACATATTAGGGATATGGAATCCAAGTGCGTTCATATCCTCATACTGCACACCAGCCTGCACCTCCTCGTCAGTAAGCCAACGCTTATTGCTGAAAGTGAACTCCAACTTGTTTCTATAGTATTTAGTTTCCTTCGAGCCAAGGATAGGTGTGATTTCAGGAAGCTCAACCTTTCCGATGCGACGAAGCACATTCTCCACCTGGTTCTGCTTATGTTTGATTTGCAACTCGTATGGCAACACCTGCCACTTGCAACCTCCGCAGACACCGTAGTGCGAGCACATTGGAGCGATACGGTCAGGAGAAGGAGTGACGATTCTCAACGCACGTCCCTCCATATAACTATGCTTCTTCTTTGTAACTTGGATATCAACCACGTCACCAGGGATAACATACGGCACAAAAATCACCATGTCGTCAATTCTCGCGATTGCCTTGCCTTCTCCGGCAACGTCGGCGATAGTGACGTTCTCCAATATCGGAAGTTCTTTTCTTTTTCTTGACATATTTCAATATAATTATTTGCCGACACTCTCGGCAAGCGGATGCAAAAGTACGCTAATTTTAGATAAATCAGCAAAAAATTTAGACATTTGGGGAGAAAACTCATATTTTTTGTTAAAATATGTATATTTTTTCTCACTATTCTAATGAACTATTTGCAAAGTTACATTTAAATACTAATTTTGCATCAACAAGTTGTAAAAAGTAATTTTTTTGATTCGGAAGAATCATGTGTTTATGTTATTAGAGTTTTAAGTTTAGAATACCGTCAGCGTGAGTTAACGGTATTTTTTT
>DCIP01000099.1 GCA_002317115.1 Candidatus Scybalocola fimicaballi | reverse complement strand
GCAGAGGGCAAGTTTGAGATCATCGACACAAAGAAGGAGAACAACTTGTCTGTACACTTGGCAACAAAGATGCCTTCAGATCCTACAGCATCATTCCACGCATACGTTGACACAGAGAAGCGTCAGAATACAGCTTGCAACCATACAGCGACACATATCCTTGACTACGCACTACGCACAGTGCTTGGAAGCCACGTTGAGCAGAAGGGTTCATTGGTGTCAAGCGAAGTGTTGAGATTCGACTTCTCTCACTTCCAGAAGGTGACTTCTGAGGAGCTACGTCAGGTAGAGAAACTTGCCAACAAGATGGTTCGCGAGAATATCGCTCTTGAGGAGGCAAGAAACATGCCAATCGACGAGGCACGCGCAATGGGAGCTATCGCATTGTTCGGTGAGAAGTACGGAGATAAGGTTCGTGTAGTTAAGTACGGTCCATCAGTTGAGCTTTGTGGTGGAACACACGTAAAGAGCACAGGTATGATCGGAATGATCAAGATCTTGTCTGAGAGCTCAGTTGCAGCAGGTGTACGTCGTATCGAGGCTGTTTCAGGTGAGGCAGCAGAAAACTATATCAACGGTGCATTCGACGAGGTTTCAGCATTGAAGGAGATGTTCCCTGGAACACCAAATCTTGTAAACTCAGTAAAGAAGACAATCGACGAGAGCGCAAGTTTGAAGAAAGAGGTAGAGAAATACCTACAGGAGCGTGTACAGGTTGTTAAGGACAAGATGATCGAGCAGGCAACAACACTTGGCAGCTACAAGTTGGTTGTGCTTAAGGGCGAGTACAATGCCGACTTTGCAAAGAGCATCGCATTCCAGGTTCGCAACACTGTAAAGGAGAATCTTGTATTCGTTGGAGCAACACAGAACGAAGGCAAGCCAACACTTACACTTGCAATCTCAGATGATCTTGTGGCAGCAGGCAAGAACGCAACAGCAATCGCACGTGACGCCGCTAAGGAGATCCAAGGTGGTGGTGGTGGCCAGCCATTCTTCGCACAGGCTGGTGGAAAGAAGGTTGACGGACTTAACGCCGCATTCGATAAGATCGTAGCAGCATTCAAATAAGAAGCTGACACATATTAATAAAAAAGAGCATCGTGAATTGATCACGATGCTCTTTTTTATTACCATGTTTGATTAATCAATCTCCTTGCATACTAACAATACTGATAAGCATATTGCACGACTTTAGTCAAGAACTCTTTGAATGAACATTTAGTTGGTTTAGTTGCTTTAGACTTTATTTCAAATCTTGATTCCAGTCTATTCCAACCTAAATCAATCTCCGTACAATCCAACGACATATAAATATCATAAAGTAACTTCAAGTCCATAAAATCTAAGCACAACGATGCAAGTGTCACACCACCTCTATACTTTTCAATTATTGCCATTTCTTCAGCGGAAATATCTTTGCTTTTGCCACTCGCCAACAGAAGAAGTGTATTGTCATCTACCTTTTCAGAGATATATTTTATATGGTCCATGCTTAACACTCCGCCCTCAGGATACATGGCAGTTTCGTAAGTCAAGCCATTCTCTTCTTTAGGTATCGCCCCTATAGGCAAAACGTTAAGGGTGACAGGCATTACTGTGCCTTCTCTTGGTATTGTGAACTTGACTTGAAATGAAAACCTGCTCGGAACTTCAGGTTTATAACCAGCAAAAGACTCCAACCCAAAATCCTTTGGCATAATTGCTAGGACATTAACTTCGCCAACGCCATCCCGCTTAGCAAAAACTTTACCGTAATCATTACAATCCCAAAAAGACGAAACTACATAAGTATATTTTCCGTTCGCATTTTTGAACGCCGCAGCCTCCTCTTTGCATCCACATCCACAGGTTGGCCAACCTCCAGCAGTTTTCACATAGCCATTAGGAATGTCATAAGAAATAGACCCATATTCTTTACCTTCTCCACTCCATGAATCGTAACAACCCTTGACCGCATTGAACAAACCTTCTTTCATTGTCTGAGCACTTGCAAAAGTTGTTATTCCAAGGAATAATAACGCTATAGTCTCTTTTTTCATCATGTTTGTATTAATACTTATGTTGGCAAAGATACAAATTTATAAATCATAATGACATTATGGGTGTAATTTGACCGTTATTGAGTAGAGATTGTTGATTTATTTACGACTCATTTCACGAAAATTTTACGTTATCAACACCCATTTCAAAATATTATTCGTAATTTTGCGAACATAAAACAACAGAGACAGATAATGGCGACACCAGATTACACAATAAAGCAGGAATTATTAGCAAAATTCGCGAAGGCTCTTGGTCATCCAGCAAGAATTGCGATTTGTGATTTCCTGGCAAAACAGGAGACTTGCTACTTCGGTGAGATCAACGAGGAGTTGCCAATCGCCAAAGCAACAGTGTCTCAGCATCTCACTGCTTTGAAAGAGGCAGGCTTAATTCAGGGGGAGATTGAAGCCCCGAAAGTGAAATACTGTATCAACAAGGAGAACTGGCGTCTAGCTCGTGAACTGTTCGGTGAATTTCTTGGGCAATGCGTCTGCAAGACGGGAGGAAACTGTTGTGAGAAATGACGTTAACGTTGACGAAGACGAAAACAATTAACAATGGGGATTGACACAATCCCTTTTATTTGACAAATAATGTTCGTAATTTTACGAATTACAAATAAATTAAAATTATTCAAATTCTCTTTTTAAGCCGCTCGCCCTACGGGCTCGCGGGTTGGGAAGGCAAGGGCTCCGCCCTTTGCGATCCTCATTTTTGACAACTGCAATATAAACAGAATATTAAATTATAAAGACATGAAAGAAATTAAAATTCTAGGTACAGGATGCGCTGGATGTAAAGCATTATACGAGACAGTCGGAAAGGTTGTCGCAGATCTTGGTTTGGACGTAAAAGTCGTGAAGGAGGAGGATATCATGAATATCATGGCTTACAATGTGATGACTTTGCCAGCATTGGTGATCGACGAGAAGGTTGCTGCTAAAGGCAAACTTTCGTACGATGAGGTAAAAACATTGTTGACTAAATAAGTTTCGACTATGAAGAAGACTCTTTTGATGTTTATGCTTGGCTTCAGCATGATGGCGACAGCTCAATCTTGCAGCAACAAACCATGTTGTGCCAACAAGAATAATGCGACTTGCCAAAACGCATCCGCGTCGATATCCAACGCAGAACAGGTGGAGATTATCTATTTCCATGGCAAACAGCGTTGCCCTACTTGTCTTGCTATCGAGTCGGAGACAAAAGCGTTGATGGAGGAAGATTTGGCACCACAGGTGGAGGCTAACAATGTGAAGATGAGCATTGTGGATTTTTCAACGGAAGAGGGCAAAGAGATTGCGAAGAAGTATAAAGTATCTTTCTCTTCTTTGATTCTTGTGGCTAACCCAGGCAAGAATGAGACGGTGGAAAATCTGACAAATTTTGCATTCGCCAACGCAAGAAGCAACGCCACTGAGTTTAAGAAAGGCGTTAGAGACAAAGTACTTGCCGCCATAAAATAGTTAGATTATGAATTTTCTACAAAATCTATTAGACAACAGTCAGGTGCCGGCTTTCACAGCATTTCTGCTTGGCCTACTCACAGCACTCAGTCCCTGCCCTCTTGCCACAAACATCACGGCTATCGGTTTCATATCGAAAGGTATTGAGAATCGTAAACGAGTGTTTTGGAGTGGCATCCTTTACGCCATAGGCCGTACACTCGCCTACTCTATCCTCGGAGCTATCCTTATTTATATAATCCGTAAAGGAGCCGATACGTTTGATCTCCAACAGAGTATCAGTGAATGGGGAGAATTGATTATCGGTCCGGCATTGCTGTTGATTGGAATATTGATGATTATCAGTGAGTTTGTCGACTTGGGAGGAAGATTCGGTTTTAATGGAGGAAGTTGGGCGGAAAAACTAAGCGGACAGATCGGAGCATTCATACTCGGAGTATTATTCGCACTTGCCTTTTGTCCGACGAGTGGTCTGCTCTACTTCGGCATGCTTATCCCCATGTCGTCGACAGCAAGCGGAGGATATCTTTTGCCTGTGATTTACGCCGTCGCCACAGCACTGCCGGTTTTGATTGTGGCGTGGTTGCTTGCATTCAGCGTAAAGTCGATCGGAAACTTTTTAGGCAAAATCAAGACAATCCAGAAATGGTTCAACCGACTTGTGGCGTTGGCATTCATCGTCGTCGGATTAAATTATTGTTACACATTCTTTATCGCATAATTCTATGAAACGCATATTAGTGCTTTGCACTGGCAATCGTTGCAGAAGCCAGATGGCACACGGAATATTAAAAAGCATCGACTCTCAACTTGATGTCCACTCAGCAGGAATAAAACCAGCGTCGGAGGTGCATCCACTTGGAATAAAAGTGATGGCAGAGATTGGCATCGACATCAGCAAACATTATCCAAAACATGTCGAGCAATATCTTGGTGAGACGTGGGATTACGTGATCACCGTTTGTGGGGGAGCTAACGAAAACTGCCCCATCTTCATTGGCAAAGTTGGCAAACGACTCCATATCGGATTTGACGATCCGGATGCTTTCAAGGGAACAGAGGAAGAGATTCTGCCAGAATTCCGTCGCGTCAGAGATGAAATCAAGAAGAAAATGCAGGAATTCTACGATACAGAAATTCAAAACTTGTAGAGACGCACGGACGTGCGTGTAACACCTTAGCAAAAAAAACAAGATATTTATAATTCAAATTCATGATACAACGATTTGCTGACTGGCTTATATATGATGTGATCGGACTTGATGCGACGTCGAGACTGGGAGAATCCATCAATTTCTTCGTCTACGATTCAATCAAGATCATCATATTGCTGTTTGGAATCAGCGTCGTCATGGGAATAATCAACGCATATTTCCCTATTGAGCGACTACGCAACTATCTGAGCACACACAAGATGTACGGATTCCAATATCTATTGGCGAGCATCTTCGGAGCCATCACGCCATTCTGTTCATGCTCATCAATACCATTGTTTATCGGATTTGTGAAAGGAGGCATACC
>DCIP01000105.1:25546-31803 GCA_002317115.1 Candidatus Scybalocola fimicaballi | reverse complement strand
TACAAATACTGGAGCACATACAAATGGGGAGACGATGAAAAGACAAAGTATAATGATGAAGATGGATTGATGACACTTCTCCCCGAGGATGACGCGGCGACAGCCAACTGGGGATCAGAGTGGCGCATGCCGACAAACGAGGAGCAGAGAGAGCTAGTAGAGGAGTGTCAATACCAAATGACGGAGGTCAACGGCGTGTACGGAGCGAAATTCACAGGAAAGAACGGCAACTCTGTCTTTTTCCCTGCCGCTGGCTACCGCTACGGCTCGGATGTCAGCAATAAGGGCGACTACGGCAGCTACTGGTCGTCTTCGCTCGACGAGCATGACTATAGCAGCGCTCACGACTTGAACTTCGACGAGGAGTACGTCTTCTGGAGCTACTTCAGGGGCAGCCTCCGTAACTATGGGTATAGTGTTCGTGCGGTGCGCGCCAAATAATTCATAATTCATAATGCATAATTGTCGGTATAATCCAGACAAATTATTATATCCAACTGTAGAGACGGGGCATGCCCCGTCTTTTCTTATTATGGCAACAATTAGTGAAATATACGAGATAGAGCAAGGCAGGGAGTCGTACGACCTGATCCACCTCTTTGCCGAAGGCAGCTTCTGGAGGGCATATGAGTATAGCGCGTGGCTCTTCACAAGGAGCATCCATGAGTTCAAGGTTACAAAGCGTCTGATGAAGGGGATCGAGGATCCTGTCACATTCCCTCATCACTACAGATATCAAGACAACCTAGCTTTAAAATCCCATTAGGAAATCATTTATACATTTCTAAATTCCTAATACGCATCTAATGCAAGGTAGACTCTCAACTGCCTGCTGATTTTTTTATTTCTCTTCTCTTATCTATTGAGGATTCTTTCAAAATCAAAATTAAACATAATATTAATTATAGGCAAATTCGGATTTTTGAAATAGAAGATAGTTATTGACTGAATTTTAATTCAATTTCTTGTAACTGAATCGTGAACGCCAATCAAATTTTGCCTAAATATGAGTATTGCCGAGATTTCACAAACACGGTAATTTTGCATCGTAATAAAAATTAAAATTAAAAACCAAATGAAGAAAAAATTAATTTTTGTTATTGCATCTTTTCTTACAGGTTTAGTTCAAAATTCTTTAGCCGAAGAAAATGTTGTTGTAACTGATGTCAATGGAGAAAAAATTTCATTTCTCTTATCCTCAAGTCCAATTGTTTCTTTCAACGAACAATCTCTCATTATCACAACAGATAATGAAACTGTTTTTTATCCCATTTCAGAATATCGTTCTTTCACCATTGAAAATGTTCAATCTGATTTAGTTGATGTAACTAATTCACATCAAAATCCTTCATTTTATTTCAATGAAAATTTGGTTGCAAACGGTCTAGAACCATCATCTAAAGTATCCGTTTACAATGTTTTAGGCATCTTGATTTCTGAAGGTTCAACAGATGAAAATGGATCACTGATTCTTCCAATCAACGCTAATAAAGCTTCTATTTATGTTGTCTCAACATCAGTTGGAAGCTTCAAAGTAATCGTTCATTAATCCGACAAGTAAATTCATATCTAACAATTAATTAATAATAAAATGAAGAAAAGTTTTATTCTAGTAGCGTCTTTCCTATTCGCTTGCTCTATTCAGGCTCAGAATATCCGTGTTAATTTAGTCGACGGCACAAATGTTGTTTATGCCAAAGACTCTGTTTCTAATGTAGAGTTTAACCCTGGTGAATATACAGGCAAAACCTATTACGCTACTACAAACATGTCGTTTGCAGAGTTTTTTGAAGGCGAACTACGTGTTCCTGCGGATGATCTTATTGCAGATGGCGTCGACGTCGTGACATCTGCAACTAATGGTAAAGCATCAAGGTTTACTGGATGTTTTGCTTCAGAATCAGGCAACCAGATTTTGGGAGTTAAAGACGTGAGTGTCAGCATGACAGAGGAAGTGTACAACGCACTAACTGAGGATCAGAAATCTCGTTTTACTTTCGTTGAAGACTCTGTTTTTGCATCATCAAAACGTCTTCTTCCTAACGGTTCGTTCAGCGCTTATACATCAGCTCCTGTAGTGATGGAAGGTGTTACCACTACCCTTTCTGGAGGAAACGGAGTCAATTGGGGTAATTACGTTATCTCTTTGGGGATCGACCGCACAGCCATTCCTTCTGCGGATTTGCAGGGAGCTGTTCTCACTACAACTACAGGGCAGAAATTTGCACTAACACCTCTTTATAATCTATGGCTCAATACAGCTGAACTAGCTTTTTGTGTGAAAGATTTTACAGAACCTCATGGCAATCATCCTGCATTTAATCATACTGCTGGTCTACAAGGCAAAACAATCTCTAGTGTGACTTATTTCCTTAAAGGAAAGGATAATGTCACAATTCCATGCAATATATACGTAAAACAGCAGACTTCCGCTTCAGTTGTCGTTGACGGTTCTGCACAAGCAGGCATCAACCCTACCGTCTTCCTGAATGTAAAGGATGTACCTTCTGATGCAAACTATACTGTTGCATCACTCAAAAAGGGTTCTGGAAGAAATGCGGTTGTTTTATCTGAGGATAAATTCAAGTATGCTGACGGAATTCTTTCAATCACTGATACAGCTAAAGTCGGAGACGTTTATAATATTTCGTTCAACTCAGACAAGTATATTTCAATCGGCACAACAATCAATTTTGGTTCAGATATCAAGCCAACTGAATTGCAAAGCAAGTTGACAGGAACATATGTTGAATTATTCTCAGAAGACGGAGTTATTTCGTCAAAATGGGATAGTTTGTGGATAGCTGAATGTGAAAAATATGTAGGCAAAGAATTAGCACCGTCGGCTGCAGAAAAACTTAAAAACTCTATGCTTGGCAATCTTATTGGAGAAGATGCTACAGCTAAGTTTGGAGACGCAAGTAACGGATTTACTGATGATATGCAGTTCTCATGTCATTTTATTCAGTCTGTTTCGAAGTTTATTTTCGACGGTACTCTAATCAAGGGATTGGCAGCTGATTCATCAGAAATCTTTTCACATAACTATATAAAAATTGGCTACAATGCAGATCTTGATTTTCATTTCTTCAAGAGTGTTGATGACAATGAAGATGAGTTCAAGTACTTCTTTATGAGATCTGACAATCCAGACGATACTTACCATATTGAGTTCCGTTATGGTAGCGACGAAAAAGAGCTTATTGGATTCACTACAGGAAAATATGCTTATTGGATGGCTGCCGGCGTGTTGGAAAACAACGACAAACAGTGTGAAGAGTCTATTCGTCTGTTTATCAAGGAAAATCTTGGAGCAAATAAATGATGTGTAAAATTTTAAGAGTTGTTTCTTTACTTATGATTAACGCTTTTGTAGCCAATAGTCAGAGCTATAGCCCCAGTGTTTATGAAGGTCAAATATTTACCACCACCTATCATATAATACATGAGGATATAACTAATGACAAAGAACAAAACAAAGATTGGCATGATAGTATCCGAAAATTGTTTGAAGATTTTGATTTTTCATTATCTATGTTTAATCCAAAATCTATAATATCCAAGATGAACAATAACGATGCTGATGCAAGGGCAAATCATTACGTCAAAAATGTTATTGAGAAGTCACTAGAAGTTTCCAGACGAACGTCAGGAGCTTTTGATATTACCGTTGCCCCATTAGTAAACCTATGGGGCTTCGGTTTCAAAAATCAAGATAATGTGACTCCTGATGCAGTTGACAGTATCAAACAATTTGTCGGTTATCAGAAAATTAGTTTGGACATCCAAGGTCGACTCCATAAGTCAGATCCGCGCATTCAACTTGATGCTTCAAGCATTGCCAAAGGATACATGTGTGATATCATTGGCGAATGGCTTAAAAATAAAGGCGTCAATAACTATATGGTGGAGATAGGTGGAGAAATTGTTGTAAAAGGAAGAAGTCCCAAAGGAAAGCCATGGAGAGTCGGCATAAATATACCTGAAGATGATCAGTTACAGCGAATTAATGGGATTCAAGGAGTTTTGGAATTGAGTGACGGAGCAATTGCGACAAGTGGAAATTATCGAAATTTCTACTACAAAGATGGAAAACGCTATGCCCACACTATTGATCCAGCTTCCGGTTATCCTGTACAAAAGAATATTCTTTCAAGCACTGTTATAGCGCCTGATTGCATGACAGCCGACGCGTACGCCACGTCATTTATGGTAATGGGTGTTGAGAAAGCTATGGATGTTCTTGCCAAAGATTCGTCTCTGATGGGCTATTTTATAGTTGCCGACGATACGTCGACCAATGGATATAAGGTGATCTACAGTGATGGTTTGGAAAATATTATCTTAAAAAAGAGATAGAAATCATTCACATAATCCTTAAAAATTTGGATAACTCGTAAATAATTGCAAAAAATTCTCTTGAGATTTCAAAATTCATTTCATATATATGTTGTTCGTCATAAATCGATATTTTTATGGACAATCGGTTTTGATAATCCGTATATTTGAGTATCTGAATGTTTAACCAAAAATATGAGATATGGAAATATACATGACAGCTCAGGAGATTTGGGACTCATTAGTCCGTCTAAGTCAGACTCAGGAATTATTTGCTAGTCTTATTGACAGCATCATGAACAGCGGCGAAAAAGAGGCAGTCCTTGAAGAAATTGCCGCTAACAACATCAAAGATCAAAACGCTTTGATCAGACTTTTTGAATGATAAGTAATCACATAAGATGATCAAAAATAAATAGCGACGCTGCTGATTTGCAACGTCGCTATTTTATACTCCAAAATGACACGCCAGTGCGTCTCTACATTAATGCAACAACACTTTTGTTCCGACTTTCGGTTCTCCCGTAATCTTCTTATTATGCTTCTTTAGCTGCTCAAGCTGAACTCCATAATATTGTGAAATCGAAAGCATTGTCTCGCCTGGTTCCACCACATGATAATCAAGAGCTCTGTAGCTTCTGCGTTTACGCTTCAAGAATACATATTCGCCTACTTTCAATGTGTAGTTCGACGGGAAATCATTCAACGTTTTTAGTTTATCCACCGTCAAATCATATTTCTTCGACAACGAATAGAATGTATCTCCAGGCTTGATCTGGACACATCTCACACCATTGATTTCCACACGGTTATCTCCCTTACGGATATCCACGTTGTCAGCCTTCTTGTCCTTGACTGGGTTCACCTCTTCCCCATCATTTCTACGTCGTCTGTCGTTGTCAGGAACTACATTATCCTTCTTTCCACCGTCGTCTTTCTTGCTATTATCCTGATAGTTAGCGTCGTCGTAAACATAGAGTTTATTCTGTTCAATCACTTCTATAATCAACGATGGATACTTTGGATTTGTGGCATAACCGCATTTCTTCAAACCATTCGCCCACCCTTTGTAATCAGTGATTTTCAACTGGAAAAGTGGTGCATAATGGGCACGCTGCAAGAAAAGAGAATGGTCGACGAAACTCTCAGATGCGTTTGCATAAACTCTGAAGCAATCTCGTCTCTTATCGTCTTTCTTATAGTATGTTTTGCCTTTATAGTCGTTTGTACACTTGATTCCAAAATGGTTGTTGGCTTTGACAGCAAGGTCGCTCCTACCGCTTCCGCTCTCCAAGATTCCCTGAGCCAACGTGATGCTTGCCGGAATCTTATATTTTTTCATCTGCTCTATCGCTGTCTGCTTGTATTTGGCGATATATGCGTCTGTTTCAGCTGATTTATAGCTCACTGCGGATGCAATGTTGAGCATAAACGCTGAGATGATAGATAATAGAAATTTGTTCTTCATGGTATATTGATAGTAAAAATAAAGGCTGTCAAAGAAATCCTTGACAGCCCTTTTATTGAGCTTAATTGATATTCATCAATTATTCGAATGCACCCATTCTTAGCATGCTAACCTCCTTCTCAGTAAGGAATCTCCACTCGCCTCTCTTCAAGCCCTTCTTAGTAAGACCTGCGAAGAATACACGGTCAAGACGCATTACACGGTAGCCAAGCTTGTCGAAGATACGACGCACGATACGGTTTCTTCCTGAGTGGATCTCGATACCTACCTTCTTGTGGTCTGCATCGTCTACGAAGCTGATCTCATCTGGCTTGATTGGACCATCCTCCAACTCAACACCAGCAGCGATTGTAGCCATATCCTCATCAGTAAGCTCCTTGTTTAGAGTTACCTGGTAGATCTTCTTCTTGTTGTACATTGGGTGAGTCAACTTAGAAGCCAAGTCACCGTC
>DCIP01000105.1:25164-25442 GCA_002317115.1 Candidatus Scybalocola fimicaballi | reverse complement strand
TTTGGATCATCTGTAGATGTAACGCAACCCTTTGGCTTGTTCAAAAGGATGTAAACCAACTTATCTGGAGCAACAAGCTGATCGCCGATCAACACCTTGTCACCACGCTTGATCTTAGTTCCCAACTCAGTGATTGCAACACCATTTACAGAAACTGCACCTGCCTGGATCAACTCATCAGCCTCACGACGTGAGCAAACTCCTGCGTTAGCAAGATACTTGTTCAAACGGATATCTTCATTTGGATCCACCATTACAGATTTGTACTCAATCTGACG
>DCIP01000105.1:0-25068 GCA_002317115.1 Candidatus Scybalocola fimicaballi | reverse complement strand
TTGTAGCCGCCACGGTTGTTGTTGTAGCCGCCACGATTGTTGTTATAACCACCACGGTTGTTGTTATAGCCGCCACGGTTGTTGTTGTAACCGCGGTTGTTGCTGTAACCTCCTTCACCGTTGTTATTGTAGCCACCTTCGCCGTTGTTGTCGCGGTTGTAGCCACCATTGTAACCACCCTCGCCGTTGTCACGGTTGTTGTAGCCACGGTTGTTGTAACCACGATTATTGTTATAACCGCCACGGTTGTTGTTGTAGCCACCACGGTTGTAACCACCGCGATTATTGTTGTAGCCACCCTCACCGTTGTTGTTGTAACCACCTTCACCGTTGTTATCACGGTTGTAGCCACGGTTGTTGTAACCACCTTCATTGTTGTAGCTACGGTTGTAGCCACCTCTGTTCTGTCCGTCTACTGGAACGCGTGTGTCACCTACTCTTCTTCTTGGTGTACGCTTCAAATGGTTGTCTGCTGTGAAATTAGGGTTAAAACTTCTTCTTTCACGCTGCTCTGCACCGGAATTTCTCTCGAAATCTTGCTGCATGTCGTCATCAAATGGTTTCATTTGTTCAAACTTTAAATTAATACTGTCCTTTATTTAGTTAATTATGGGGTTTACTATGGAGTAGCAACCGCTACCCCGATAGTAAATTTTTCTTTTTTTTAGTTTTTCTCCTCTGTTGCTTCGTCGATCAATCTGATCTTCTCCAACAAAAGGTTTCTCTCGTCTTTCAACTTTGCGATCTTCTTCTTCATGCCGTCAAGCAATGGAGACGACGCATCTTTTGAAGATTTTGAGAAGAATCCGATATTATTCTCTGCTGTGGCAATCTCCGAAGTGAAGTTTTCTACCAACTTCTGCAATCTCTTGCGCTCATTGTTGACCTTCGCCATTCCCTGACTTGCCAAAGTCTCGATATTTGTCTTGAAGAAATCCAATCTGTTGATGCTGCGGTCTTTATTCAACTTGTCGAACACCTCATCAATTGTTGCCTTGTATTTCTTGTAGATATTGTCTTTCTCCTTGAAAGGTACGTGACCGATTGAGTTCCACTCTGCAAGAAGCTTCTTGAAATCAGCAAACGCATTGTCGTTACCCTCAATCTGAAGTCCCTTGATTCTTTCGATCAACTCTTTCTTCTTCTCCAAATTAACAGTCTCTTCCGACTTTCTGCTTGCAAAATCAGCCTCTTTCTGCTCGAAGAAATAGTCGCATGCTGCCAAGAATCTCTTCCAGATAGCATCTGAACTCTTACGTGGAACTGGACCTATTGTCTTCCATTCCTTCTGGATTTCAACAAACTTATTAGTTGTCTCCTTCCACTCTTTGCTATCCTTCAACGACTCAGCAAGCTCACACAAAGCAACTTTCTTCTTCATGTTTTCCGACTGAATGTCCTTCATCTTCTTATAGAAGTCATTCTTTGCTACAAAGAATTTGTCACATGCAGCACGGAATCTCTCGTAGATCTTGTCGTTATCTTTCTTTGGTGCGAAACCGATCTTTCTCCACTCATCCTGCTTGGCAACGACGAAATCTGTCACTTTCTGCCAGCAATCAAAGCTTTCTTCGTTTTCTACCTTTACATTCTCAACTTCCTCACAAAGCTTTGTCTTCTCAACCAAATTCTGCTCTTCCTTAGCGTGAATCTGCTCGAAATACTCTCTGTGTTTCTTATTGACAACTGCAGTCGCCTCTTTGAATCTCTCCCATAGTTCCTCACGTCTTTCACGTGCTACAGGTCCGATCTCCTTCCATCTTTCGTGGTAGTACTGCAATTTTCTGAACGAGTCAACTACATCTTTGCTCTCAGCCAAACTCTCTGCAAGCTCACAGATAGAAATCTTCTCCTCCAAGTTCTTACGGAAATCCAAGTCTCTCAACTCGTTGGCAGCACTCAATGAATCATAGAATGTCTCAATCCATAGTTTATAGTTGCCGTTAACCTCGTCTGCCTTAGCCTGAGGGACAGCACCGATATTTTTCCACTCATTCTGGATCTCACGGCAAGCATTTACATCCTGACGTGCATCCTGTGAATTCTGGGCCAAATCCTTCAATTTGTCGATTAGTGCAAGTTTGGCTTTAAGATTCTTTTCCATCTCAGCCTCTTTTGCAGCCTGCTCCTCTTTCTTTCTACGCTGGTAAACAACGTAAACCGATTTGAATTCGTCTGCAGGAAGTTCCACAGGTTCAGCGTTTTCTCCGTCCTCTGCCTGCTCACCTCTAATCTTATCTATAGTTTGATTGTAACTCTTGTAATAACAACTCTTTATATCTTCAATATCTCTCTTGATAGCACTAACACTACCCTTGCACTCGGTTATCAAAGTGCGAGCTTTTTCTACAAGCTCAGCCTCACTAAATGAAGAATAATCAACAGCTTCTTGATCCTCTGCATCTGTCATAACGGGCTCATTATCAGCAACAATATTAGCAGATGCTACAGTCTCCTGCGCATTTTCAGGCTGTGTAAGAGTCTCTTTTTCTTCAAGTGTACTCATTAAAATTCCTTTTACTATTTTTCAAAAACGATGCAAATATAACTAAATTCTCTAACTATCAACACCAAAGTCAGAAAAAAAATTAGTACAACACATCATATTCAGAAATCAATACTTCATCGGTCTTATCTATGCTAAAAAATGAATTTCTGTTGTAGGGTGAATGGAAATCTGTATCTACCCCACTCGGATGATAAATAATGGAATCTCCATTCTCATATTTTATCACAATTCCGTTTGGATAAGCTCCTTCCATGATCCACGGAAGATCTTCACTTGAGATAGTTCCCATGTCACTATTCCTTACCAAAAGTGCTTTCTCTCCTTGCTTTAAATTTCTATAGCTATTTTTCTCCTCGAAATAATAGTAATAGCCCAATGAATCAGGAACTATATCTGGAGCACTCTTCGAAATAGCATAAAAAGTGATCGTCTGCGACGTCGTATTCTTAAGATACACTTCATAATTATACCATGGATCACAACTTGCCATGCTAATAATACCCACTACCGCAGCCGTAGCTTTTGCTAATATATCAATGATATTCTTCATTTTAGTCGACATTTTTATTCTACTTTGTTTTTTCCCTTAAAGATATGTCTGACTCCATATTGGTAAACTCCTTGGGCACCCCATCCTACTTCAATGACACCTCTCCAATATGGTCCGCCAACTTCTATACCTACAGGTGATATCTGGAAATATAAATTTGCACTATTGGCGTTTGGCAGTGGTTCTTTTGGAGACATCCATCTATTGACCGTTCTCTTTTCAAAATTTAAGCGCAAACCAACGGCCGCTTTGCTATACATAGCCACATGCCTTTTCTTAAACCAATATGCTGTCACCTCTGGTAAAAAATACAGTATACGTCTTCTCAATTCTCCTGTTTTATGTTCGTTTTCCCAAAGTGTATATGTATTTCCAAACGGGCTTGACTGTTCCCCGTTTGACCTTATAATATTGGTTTCTTGATACATTCTCTCTCGCTCAAACCCCAGACACAAACCAACTCCAATATGCTCTCGCAACGAACAGTCATATTGTAAATTAAATACAAGTGGTATCGATTGTAACTGCTCATCTGTATACTCATATCTTCCATGATCATTAGGACCAGGAAAATAGTATTGATCGTAAAATTTTGGTGTATGTTCGTCATGTCTCTCCTGATGGTAAGCATGACTCACAAATCCGAAGGTATATGAAATTCGATGTTCTAACTCAGCAGAACAATTTAATGCCGCTAACAAGCAGCAAACGAGACTTATAAATTTTCTTTTCATCTTCTGATAATTAATCAGATTCTTTTTAATTTATTCGCATTTATATTACAAAGTTACCATTTATGATAACTCATACAAAGGAATATGGGGTTTTCTTTATTTGTGTAACTTGATTTTTTCATCTATATTTGTATTTCGATTCTTTAGGTACAACTTAAAACTTACAAATGACAACTGAAGATTTGAAGAGATATTGGAACGTCCTTGTTGTTGAGTCCAAAAAATACTGGGAGATTTTCATGCTGAAATTCAATAAATACTGGCCTATTTTTAAAGAAAAGGTTCAGAATTATTGGACAGCTCTAAAGGAAAAATGTAATGCTAAATGGCCTTCAATTAAAGAGACTTTCAAGAAGAAATGGTATTTAATAGTCCTAATTGCTATTGTAGCTCCACTATTAATAATATTCCTATTTTTTAAGGCGGTTGAGGTTAATTTTCTATGGTTGTTCGGCGACTCTCCTTCTACTGAGGTTCTTGCCGACCCTAAGACTGTCGAGGCTTCTGAAATCTATAGCGACGACGGTGCTCTTATCGGTAAGTATTTCACTGAAAACCGTTCTTCCGTCGGCATTTTCGACATCTCAGAGCCTCTATTGATCACTCTTGTCCACACTGAAGATGAGCGTTTCTTTGAGCATCACGGTGTCGACTACTCTGCCCTACTTGGTGCTTTCAAGGATGCGTTGCTCGGTAACGCCCGTGGAGCCAGCACTATCACTCAGCAGCTTGTGAAGAACAAGTTTAAGATGCGTACAACTTATAATAATGGTCCTCTTTGTAAGGTGCCTGGCATTAGAACGTTGATTATCAAGGTTAAGGAGTGGAATGCTGCCAAACAGATTGAGGATAGATTTGAGAAGTTGGATATTCTGAAGATGTATCTCAACACTGTCTACTTTGGATCGAATGCCTACGGAATCAAGGCGGCTGCTAAAACTTACTTCAATACGACTCCAGACAAGCTTAACTATGAGCAGTCGGCTTGCATCATCGGTTTGCTAAAAGCGACTACTTATTATAATCCTGTGAGAAATCCAGAAAATAATGAGCGACGTCGCAGAATTATCCTAAATAATTTGGTTTCACACAAAATGCTTACTCAGCAGGAGTGCGATTCTATTTTGGCTGTGCCTTTCACGTTGAATTTCAAATCTGAATCCAATCTCGACGGAATGGCTCTTTACTTCCGTGATGCGGTGAGCAGTGAGCTTCAGGAATGGTGCGACGCGAATAACGTCAATCTCTACACTGATGGTTTGAAGATCTACACTTCTATCGACTCTCGTATGCAGAAGTATGCTGAGCAGGCTGTGGAGAAGCAAATGGCTGAAAATCAGAAGCGTTTCTTCAAAAACTGGGGTAAAGAGAATCCTTGGCGTGATCGTAACAAGAAGGAAATGAAGACATTCATCGACGAGACTATACGTAAATCAGCTCTTTATAAGGCTCTTAATAAGAAATACAACGGCAATAAAGATTCTATCTATGCCCAGCTCAACAAGCCTCATAAGATGAAGATTTTCAACTATAAATCTGGTATCACAGACACTACGATGAGTAGCCTGGATTCGCTTCGTCACATTGTGAAATATCTTCACTGTGGTTTTGTGGCAATCGAACCTCAGTCTGGTTTGGTAAAAGCTTGGGTTGGCGACGTGAATTACAACTACTGGCAGTATGACAAGGTATTGGCTAAACGTCAGCCGGGCTCTACTTTCAAACTATTCGTTTATAGCCAGGCTATACGTAGCGGAATGTCGCCATGTGATCTACGCACCGACTCTGCTACGACGTGGATGACAGAGGAGAATGGCAAACCTGTAGCTTGGACTCCACAAAATGCCAATGGTGTTTATTCAGGTGAACGTTTGCCACTAAAGACTGCTATGGCTCGCTCAATCAACAGTATAGCCGTGCAACTTAATAAGGAACTTGGTCCACAGAACGTAGTGGATTTGGCTCACAAGATGGGAGTGGAAAGTCCTGTCAAACCAATTCCGTCGATCTGCTTGGGCACAGAAGATGTGTCACTTTTGGAAATGGTGTCGGCCTACTCCACTATCCCTAATGAAGGAGTTCACATGAAACCACGAATTGTGACTAAAATCGTGGATAAGGAAGGCAACGTCATCTACGAGAATAAAGCAGAGGGAGAGAAAGTGCTTGATTACGAAGAGGCTTTCTTAGTACGAGAGATGCTCCGTGAAGGATTAAAAGATGAACATGGAACCTCACGTCGACTTTGGAATTACAATATCCATGGAGCGACTGATTTCGGAGGAAAGACAGGAAGCACATCCAACTACTCCGACGCTTGGTATATGGGAATCTCGCCAAAACTTGTGGCTGGAGCTTGGGTTGGCGGCGAATACCGTTGCATCCACTTCAAAAACGGAGAGATGGGACAAGGTAGTGCCTCTGCCCTACCAATCTTCGGTGAATTCATGCAAAAAGTAATGAACGACAAGAAATTGGCCAAATACCGTGGAAGATTTGGTGAGCCAAAGCAGGAAATATCCCGTCCTTACGACTGCGCTCAAGTTTTGCAAGAACTTGAACAGCAGGAGATGAATGAGTCGGAAAGATCAGGAGGTCTATTACAACGTTGGTTCGGACGTGACAAGCAAGACAATGTAATAACAACATCAGACGACAAGCAAGTTTCAGTGAAGAGCCGCAAGGAATTGCGTCAGGAGCGACGTGAAGAACGAAGAGAAGAGAGACGACGCAGAAGAGGCTGGTAATTTAAATAAACTAAATGCTTTGATATCAATAAATAATCCGTAAATTTGCAATAGGATTAAAAGTAAAACAAAAAATATGTTAGAAAAAGAATTTGAATATTATATCAACCACAGGTCTGAATTGCTACCGAAATATGAGAATAAGTATATTGTCATAGTTGGAGAGAATGTTGTAGGAGTTTACGACAATGCGGCAGATGCCCTTTTCGATTCAGATAAGAAATACCAACCAGGACATTATCTTTTACATCTTTGCCTCGCTGACAATAGTGATTATAATGTTCGACCTTATTCAAGGATTTATTGTTAAATTTTAATATGTTATGGGAAAAGTAGTAACAGTAAACTATAAGATTTTGCATTATCTGCTCCTGAAGGCAACACTATTTTTTCCTTCCAAATTCCATCTGAATTCATTATTGACTTTAATAAAATATAAGGGCAATTATATACTTTTTTTGTGACAGTATCAAGAAACTCATTGTAATTTGATACTTTTTGCTAAAATGTTAATCAGTTTAGACTTTATGTTTATTCGAAAATAGGCTACGTTAAAATGTTGTAGGGAAAATGTGAATGGAGGAAATTGCCTGATTTCTACTTTTGCCAATGGATTCTAAAACTAAAACTACTATAACATGAAACACTTTACAAACGCACTTAAGAAAGCTTTTTGCTTGGCAGCTTCTTTCTGTTTGGCAAACTCAGCTTTCGCAGCAAACTTGTCAGGCAAGTCGGCTTCTGAACTTGCTAAGATGATCCGTGTGGGCTGGAATCTTGGTAATTCCCTTGACGCCACAGGTCAGGGTGCAAACGCTGAGACAAGCTGGGGTAATCCTCGCACTACTAAAGAGATGTTTGACAAGGTTAAGGAGGCAGGATTCAACGCTGTCCGTATTCCGGTGTCGTGGAGCACTCACGTATCTAATAATGGACAATACCAGTTTGCAATCGACGGTCAGTGGATGGCAAGAGTAAAGGAGGTTGTCAACTATGCATACGATAATGGAATGTTCGTGATCATCAACATCCACCACGACAACGACCAATGGCACATGTTCCCTTCCAACCAGTATCTTAACCAGTCGAAGAAGTACGTTACAGATATTTGGACACAGGTGGCTAAAGAGTTTGCCGACTACGACCAGCATTTGATCTTCGAGACTATCAACGAGCCTCGCGTCGTCGGTGATGCAAATGAGTGGTGGTTCGTGCCTGACAGCCCTACTCCAAGTGTGGCAGAGGCAATCCAGTGTATCAACCAGATCAATCAGGCCGCAGTCGACGCAATCCGTAACGTCGGAGGAAATAATATGGATCGTTTGGTGGGATGTCCTGGTTACGTTGGCTCTATCGACGGTGTTACAACAAGCAATTTCAAGGCACCTGACGATAAGGCCCAGAACAGACTTTGGATCTCTGTCCACGCTTACACTCCATACGATTTCTGTATGAACCCAGATAAGCAAAGCCACGCTTGGAACCAGCAGTTCTACTACGATATCCAGTGGCTTTACAACTCTATCAGAGATAAAGTGATGTCGAAGGGCTACCCTGTTTATATCGGTGAGACTTCTTCATCCAACTATTTCAATACAGAAGACCGTAAGCAGTGGGAAAAATGCTTCTTCGGTTTCTCTAAGGACTACGGTGTTCCTTGCTTCTTGTGGGATAATAATACTGTAGATAATAAAGATGGAGCTGAGCGTCACGGATATTTAAACCGTAGAACTCTTCAATGGTTTGAACCATCTCTTATCACTACAATCATGGAGACTTTGGGTTGGAATCCGACTTCAGTAAACGATGAGATTGCAAACGAATGGAGTGTTTACGCTGATGGAAATTCCATCCGTATCAATTCAACTGCTGAGATCAAGAATGTCGACGTGGTTTCGATCAACGGAACTAAGGTTGCAGGTCTTGCATCATGCGGCAATGAGTGTTCGATCAACGTTAATCATAACGGAGTTTATATCGTTGTGATCAACACAGAGTCAGGCACATCGGTTAAGAAAACCATAGTCAAATAATACTAAACATAAACCTTACTACAATTTGTTGAGGAGACGGTGACGCCTCCTCTTTTTTTTCAATGTCCACAATGAAGTTGTTAATCTATTGGACATATTTTCTGTCGCTCCACTATAAAAGTTTTTTCCATGAAAATTTCCATGAATGGAACTATGCGTACGCCATAATAGGTTTTGTGATTGCTGCTATTTGGCTAATTAAGTCATTCATGAAACAAAAGGCAAAAGGAAATCCTGAAAACAAAAAAGTGCAGATATATCGCCTGCCTATGGATTATACCTCTGCGTGTATATTAGTCTTTGCTGTTGGAGGAGTTATTATAAATATTATTAGCGGTATTGTTCATTTTTTCGAATAAAGAGAGATTAGAATGACAATAACAAAAATCGGCAGAACCGTTAAGATTCTGCCGAATAGCATATATTTACAACCAAATATCAACAATTCGCATAGAAATATCAACAATTCAGTTTTTTCGCCCAGCCATCGTTCAAAAGCATATCTTGGGCGGCTTCGTAACCGATTTTGAAGATTTCGTCTGCTTTATCCGTTCCAAACATACCATATTTGCAAGCTTTCTCAGTGTTGATTATTGCATCACAAACGGCTTTTTCCGACTCTGTGCTGCTGCCATTGATAACGAGGTCGAACACTCGGTTGGAGACGGATGCTATTCCCGTCGTCACCTCCTGTCGGCATATAGGATTGACATGTATTCCGATCAGATACTCGCAATCAGCTCTCAACACTGACGCCGCTATATTGCTCATGATTCCTCCGTCGATATAAAGCTTGCCGTCGATCTTCACAGGATTGAAAAGCAATGGAACACTCGACGACGCAATCAACGGATCTATCAATTCTCCCGTCGAGAAATATGTGGCCTTACCTTCTATCAAATCTGTGGCTGATACAATGATCGGGATATTCAAATCCTCAAACGTAGTAGAACGCATCATCCTCTTCAATTTCTCTTTGAACGGACGTATGGCAGTCAAACCTCCGCCCCTACCTTTGAAGATATTGAAATTGAAGTCGACCATGTCGAAAAACTTTGCTTTCTTGAAAAACGCAAGGATATCCTCAACGGAGTTGCCATCTGCGTATAGTGCGGCTATGAGTGAACCGGCGCTCACTCCCGACATTATATTTATCTCAATTCCATTCTCCTCGAATGCCTTTAAGACACCCAAGTGCGCAAGGCCTTTTACAGAGCCTCCGCTTAATGCCAATCCAACTTTATATTTCCTCATACCCTATCCTCTATTTGACGTTGACGCTAACGTTAACGTTGACTGATTATTTGACAAAGAAATGACGCTCACCCTGAAGTTTACGCATTGTCTCATCATCTTGATTCTGTTCACACGAATCTGTCTTTCCAAAATTCATACAGTTTCTGTCTGCCGACGTGTATTTAGTCCAAACGACAGGCATTGGAATGTCTCCATTATTTGCGTAGTTAGGATTTCCACTCCAGATAAAATTACCCCAATATTTACGCATTCTCTTGCCTATTTCTATAGCGGTCATTTGATCTCCAAAATATAGAGGCATGTTAAACCATGGTCTCATATTACCGAAAAGAAGCGGCATCTCAGCCACATGACACGCACCAAAACCTAAAATACGGAAGATTATTGGAGCATAATTAAATTGATATACGTAGACGTTATTGTTGGCAGAAATCGCGTCGGCTATATTATATTTCTGCACCTTATACATGATGTCGCCAGCAATATCGCAGAAATCTCGTGTCTTAGGTTTCTTTGAATAAGCATCAATCACTTTGTTACGGAAATCCTCAGAGAAATCTGGGAAAATTCTCTTCATCACCTCGTCTTTCTTGATGCCTTTCATCACACTTTTGAAGACTCTTGCCTCATTGGCGTTTGAACCAATCAAAATTGGCTTGCCTAAGTCTGCGAATGTGGATAATGTAGGAAATTCCTTTAGATATTCGCCGTCTACAACTGGGTTAATGCTGCAAATACCGAATTTATCTGCTCTTACCACTTCATCCATCGACTCTATTGCCTTAGTCAACTGACCATAGCTGTATTTATGGACCTCCTCAACATTGTCAACACCTGCAATCTCAAGATATTTCTTAGCAACCTCTGTCGCCTCCTCTGGAGTGTAGAACGACTCCAAACAAGCACTCTGAGAGATGACCTTGTGGAATAGATCTTTTGCCGACGGTACACACATCATCGCAACTGCCAACGCTGCTCCAGCCGACTGGCCCCACAACGTCACGTTGTTAGGATCTCCACCGTAACTATCGATGTTGCGATGCACCCAGCGTAGAGCCATCTCACAATCCTTTAGTCCAAGGTTGGATTCATACTTGTCTGAGAGTCCTTTCAAATACAGGAATCCATGCAATCCAAGTCGATAATTGATTGTGATGACTATACAACTGTTCTCCACAGCAAATGTCTCTGCGTCGTACAAACCGCGTGGTCCATGCTTTGCCACAATACCCTTGCATCCACCGTGAACGTACGAACCTCCAAACAGCCATACTACTACGGGTAGTTTGCTCAAAGACGCGCATTTTGGTACATAGACATTAAGATAAAGACAATCTTCACTACACCCCAAATACATAGGATGCTGTATGGGATCATCTGCAAACTTGGTTGCGTCAAGTTCACCAAACCACTCAAGTTTCTCTACAGGAGCCTTGAATTGCAAGATTCCAACGGGTGCTTCAGCGTATGGCACACCAAGATACTTGATGCACGAATCCTTCAAACGACCCTTGACTTTTCCTTGTGGGGTTAAAAGAACAAAATTATCTATCTTATCCAACATCATCACTGAAAAATTTTAAGTTTTTCATCTGCGACGGAATTCCGCACAGACAATTGCTGTAGCCACCGACACATTCAAAGACTCAGAGGTAGGTGAACCAACAGGATAATTTGGGATATAAAGACGATGATCCGACATCTTGTCTATCTCTGGAGTGACTCCATTGCCTTCATTACCCATGACAATGACTCCATTAGTAGTCAAATCCGTATCATACATATTCTTTCCATCTAAAAAAGTGCCATAAATCGGCATCTTATATTGGCTTTTCAATGTCTGCAAAGTCGACGGTAGATCAACATAACTAACTGACACTCGTGCGATTGCACCCATGGTTGCCTGGATTGTTTTAGGATTGTAGATATCTGCTGTCTGCTGGGAGCAAAGCACTGTACGGATGCCAAACCAGTCTGCGATTCTTAGTATTGTACCGACATTGCCTGGATCCTGCACTCCGTCGAGAGCCAAAACTAATGAGTTAGATAGCGACGCGAAATCAAGTTTACGCTCCGGCATTCTCAACAAAGCCAACGCTTTTGGAGCCGACTGCAGCTGAGTCATCTTCTCTATCTCTGCCTCTGACGCCTTCTCCACATGTGTTTTAGTCAAACTCTGGATTTCGTCGTATGCCTCGTCTGTGGCACAGACAAATTCAGCTTCAAAATACGGTAGTATATCACGCAAAATCTTCACACCCTCAGCCAAGAATAGCTGGTGCTCATCTCGCGTCTTCTTCTTTCCAAAAGAATAGACAAATTTTATCTGATTCTTTGAAATCACTGCCGTAATCGATTTCTAAAATATTACTTTAAAAACAACCCTATATATTAAGCAAAATCAAAAATTTAGATATTGCTTATTCTACGTTTACAAGACGTATATCATACAACATTGGAAGGTATTCCAAATCTTTGGACGAGTAACCACCCTCCTGTGAAGTGGGGTATGTATTGTTAATCTTAAACGACACAACTGCTTCACATTTGCCTCCTTTGTTCAAATACATTACAGATTCCTGGAAACCTGCGCCGTAGATATCGCTAGAACTTCCTGTCAACAACAATTTGACAGGATTAGGAGAATTTGACTCCATTACGTTATAAATCATCTGTCCTTTCAAATCAGTGACAGCATAACGGATATATACAGTAGAAGAAATCTTAGGCTTCGTTGCAGTAGTATCACCCAACGCCACCTGATGATAATATAATCCTGATGATGTGCGGTAGAAGATCTTTCTGTTGTTGGAATCAAGCCACTCGCCAGACATCTGTGCTGGTTTCTCTCGAACAATTACAGCGTTAATGTCCTTAAAATATTTGTCTATGGCCTCATTTTCCGCGTCTACATGGTCAGCATAATTATCATCTCTACAAGACATCAACGACAACGATGCCAACAAAAAGATTATTATATTCTTCAACTTCATATCTGTTTGTTTATTTCTTTTGTATATCAACTACCATTAAAGTTATACGACAATAAATAGGTGTGCGGGAAGCTATACACTGCCCTTTTCCTACAACTCCGTAAGCCAAATACGACGGAATAAGAAATTCTCCCGTCTCCCCCTGATGAAGCATCAATATTGCCTCGTCCATACCTCTTGGAAGATCTCCGGTGCCGACGTTCACAATCTCCGTACGGTCAGTATAATTGGCACAAAACTCTGTAGCGTCAAACGCTCTCAACGAATAAGTGATTTTCACACCCTGCTGACGTTTTGCCTGGACTCCACTTGGATTTGACGACAGAATCTTATATCTGATACCTATCTTAGTAGTGTCAAGATCAAGTTTCATAGAGTCGACGTATTGGCGGATATATTCATCTTCAATCTCCACCAATCCTACGTTTGCCTCCATGATATTGGCCTCCGTATGGTCAACAGGTTTCTTGTTCATCGGCACCTGGGCTGGTTTCTCAGCACATGACACTAACAGGCAAGCGAGTATGAAAAAGACAATTCTATTGATCATTTGTACTCCTCTTTGCTCAACTCCTGCTCAATCATCGCCTTGTATTTAGGCAATGCGTCGTTAAACTTCTTTACTGCCTCCTCAAGCGACATTTCTGTAGTTGAAGCTCCAGCAGCGTTTACATGTCCACCACCGTCGAACAACTCCGCAGCAATTTCGTTTGCTTTCACGTCGCCACGAGAACGAAGAGAGATCTTGATCTTGCCGTCTTCCTCCTTGAAGAAAGCAGACAACACTACTCCCTTTATTGACAACGGAATATTCACAAATCCCTCAGAATCACCCTTCTGATAGTTGAAACGCTCAAGTTCTGCCTGAGAAAGCGACATAACGCTGACTCCCATCTTCTCGTCGACAATCATTTTCTCGCTCAAAGTGTAACCCTCAAGCTTCAAACGGCTTACTGAGAAATTACTGTTGATTCTACGATAGATGTAATCCTTGTCAATCTCCTTCTTTAGCAACTCTGAAATGATGCTGTAGATCTCAGGGGAATTAGAATTATATGTGAACGCACCAGTATCTGTCATCATACCAGTGTAGATGCAAGTAGCAATCTTCTTGTCAATTTCAGGAGCGTAACCCATTCTGCAAATCAAACGGAAAATCATCTCCGAAGTCGACGAAATATTAGGATAAGATATGACCACCTCCGCAAAACTGCCTGGATTAGTGTGATGGTCGATCATCACCTTCTTGGCTTTTGCGTCTGCGACGTCGATACCCATTGTATCAATTCTCGAAAGAGTGTTGAAGTCTAATGCCAAAATCAAATCAGCGTTGCTGATCAACTCCTTGCTGATCTTCGTCTGCTCATTGTAAACGAGTATTTCATCAGCCGCAGGCAACCATTTCAAGAAGCCCGGCATTTCATTAGGAACAATCACAACGGCGCCTTTACCTAATTGACGCAAGAAATGGCAAATAGCCAAAGAAGAACCAATTGCGTCACCGTCTGGAGAAACGTGTGTTGTGATCACCACGTTCTCTGAGTCCAAAATCCTTTTTTTTGCAGCTTGAATAAGCGCCTCGTCAATAATTTTAGTAATCATATTACTCACCTTTTTACAGGTGCAAAATTAATAAATAATTATGAATTATGAATTATGAATTACGAATTATGATTCCCATATCTCCACAACCATGATCCTGATCTCAACATCATCGACAAAATGATCGGATAGAACGCAGGATGGAAACTCTGCAAACAGGTGTGTTTTGTGAAGTAATCGTTGTCCGCCAAGATCCAAATATCAGACACTATCGCCATCAACAATGCTATTGCCGCTGTGACAAATGAAAAGAGATAAGCATACTTCAAAGCTGGCTTTAATTTCTTTATCAAACACATCAAAGGCCACATCAAATATAGCGGGCTGAAGAACAAAATATTGTAGTTTGGAAACACAAACGCGTGCTCAGAGATGAACGACAGGAAGAAAACCAAGATTCCCATAATTCCGTACAACGAATAGAATAGTGAATCAAACCAAACATAGTCGTTCGCCTTTCTATAGTTATAAAACGCTGTGTGAGCCACAATTAGCAAAAACATCACCCAAAATACTATATTTGGAGTGAAAAACGACCACTCATTCTGGCATTTAACGTCCGATTCATGCAAAAAATGGTCCTCCAAAACCAACGGTCTGCGATTACCTAAAGTGTCGACAATCTCAGCTCTCGCAAACACCTCGTGCATGTGTACAGGCTCGAACATTCTCAACGAATCAGTCATGTTTCTGTCGATTGGCTCTCCAAGACAAATTTGGATTCCGAAATTGTACCAAGGAGAATGGCTCTGTCGAGCGGATATATTCTGACGGTAGGATTGTGCCGCCAACGTATCATCTGTGAAGTGATAATCGATAGTTCCGTCTATACATCTCTCAAGCATCTGACGTGGTCGGGTTGCACAATTGTCGAGAAAGAAACTGTACCTGTAGACACGGTTCTCTGGCAACTCATTCTCCTGTAGTGCCATATCCAGTCGGTTGACTTCCACATCGGTCAAATTGAGAACTGCTTCTCTGACTGAAACTTTCTTATAGCGCGAAGCCTCATTAAATGAACGGATAAATGGTTGCGATCCAACCATATAATCAGTTCTACCTAACACGAAATTGTAGCAAAACTTAGTGATGTCGCCAAAACTGAACAATCCATAGTTGTAGATCCAGTCACATTCAAGCGAATCATTCTTGATTCTCAACGCTGAATGTCCCCACGCTGTATAGACATCCTTCTCAGTCTGATAATGTGTTACCAGGCTGAATTTGGTTTTCTCTGCCGACACAGAAAAAGAGAGAACCGTCAACAATAAGGCAATAAGATATTTGATAGTATTACCGCGCATTATTTGCCTAAAAAGTTATTGATTTCAGTGTAAAGACGCTGCAATGGCAAGCCCATGATATTATAGAAACTTCCCTCAATCGAGACAACTCCCACGTAGCCAATCCACTCCTGCACGCCGTAAGCTCCAGCCTTGTCAAATGGTTTATAATGATCTACATAGTATTCAATCTCCTCGTCTTTCAAACGAGCAAATGTCACATACGAGACAGCATAAAAAGGATGCGATTTCTCCTTAGTGTGCAAGCAGCAACCAGTGAACACGGCGTGAGTATTGCCAGAGAAATCCTTCAACATCTTGATAGCCTCTGCCCTATCCTTTGGTTTTCCATACACCTTGCCGTCAAACCATACAATTGTGTCGGCGGCAATAACCATCGTATTGTCGTCCATCATAGGCAACATGCTGTCTGCCTTCTTTGAGGCTATATACATCGGTATCTCGCCACCCAACAGTGTATCTGGATAACTCTCGTCTTCAATCAACGGAGATGCGCATTCAAAATTTAGCTCTAGGCCTTTCAATAGCTCTCTGCGTCGTGGCGACGTAGATGCCAATATCACTTTGTAATTCTCTAACATTGTATTTTGTATCACTTTAGACGCAATTAGTTAGCGTCTCTAAATAATTTGTATGCAAAGAAAACTCAAAAAATTGAATTTATAATTACACATTTAAAAAATTGAGTTTAAATTTGCATAAAAGTGTAAAAAAATGACGAATAATAACGAAAACAATAAAAAAAACAAGCAAAGTCTTAATGATATGCTGATGAACATTTTGTTCAATATCATTATCCCTGTGATGATTCTGAAAAAAGGTCCGAATCTGATTGATAATGAAAATGCCGCTGTCATAGCTCTTTGCGTCGCCCTATCTTTCCCTGTAGGATTTTTCATTTACGACTATATCAAAACCAAGAAGACAAATTTCATCTCAATTCTTGGATTCGTTTCTGTCCTGTTGACGGGAGTGATCGGAATTTTCCAGATTCCAAACGAGTATCTTGCCATCAAAGAAGCTTCCGTGCCTTTGATAATCATGCTTATCTGTCTTGGCTCACTTTTCACTCCGTTCCCAGTGGTGGAAAAATTGATCTATAATGACACGATGTTCAATAAAGAGTTAATAAATAGCAAATTAGAAGAGAAAGGAGAATCTTCAAAAATGCCAATTGTAATGCGTAATGCGACTCTGATAGTTGCAGCATCCTTCTCGCTCTCTACTATTTTGAACTATACGCTGGCTAAGAAAATCGTGGTGAGCGATCCAATCACTCATGCTGCACAACGCACTCAAGAGATCGGTGACCTTACTTTCTGGAGCTATATTTTCATTGCACTCCCCTGCACTATTGTGATGGGATTTGCTATTTATTATATAGTATCACAAATTTCTAAATTAACTGGATTAAAAACCGAAGAGATGCTCAACGGTGATTTTGAAACAGAAGAAGAAAAGAACAACAATGACTAATTCACTTACGGCTAAAGAAATAACAAGCATTACCGGTGGAAAACTAATCGGTGATGGAAACAACATAATCAGCAGATTATCAACTGATTCTCGTACTCTTTCGTGGGAAAACGAAACGCTATTCGTAGCTATCAAGACTCCCAAACGAGATGGACACTCTTACATTCCTCAGCTTATCAACCGTGGTGTAAAGAGTTTTCTGATCACTGATGATGCAATTATCCGTAGAGACGGGGTGCACCCCGTCTCTACATCCGTCGATTTCATCCTTGTCGACGACGCGATTTCCGCTCTTGACAAGTTGGCGAAATTCAAACGTGACCAGACCAACGCTACAGTGGTCGGAATCACAGGTAGCAATGGTAAGACAATCGTCAAAGAGTGGCTTGCCCAACTGCTTTCAGGAGAGAAAAAGGTGGTGAGATCTCCACGTAGTTTCAACTCAAAAATCGGTGTGCCTCTATCTGTGTGGGGATGCGAAAAAGAGTGCGACTACGCTATCTTCGAGGCTGGTATTTCAGAGCCTGGAGAAATGAAAGCTTTACATGAAATTATACGTCCTAATATCGGAATTTTCACACATTTAGGCGAGGCTCATAGTGAGAATTTCAGCAGTGAAAGAAGCAAGTGTTTGGAGAAAATCAAACTCTTTGAAGGCTGCGACAAGATCATCTATAATGCCGATAATCGCTTGGTGGATATCTGTATGTCTGGTGCTTTCGACGCTGGCAAGCTTATCCGTTTTGGTGAAGCAGACAACGCTGATGTAAAGGTGGAGAAGATAGAGACGTGTGGAGCAAACACGTCGATCTCATATAACTATAAGAATAAGAAGGATTCAATCACAGTTCCGTTTACAGACAAAGGTGAGATTGAGAATGCCCTATCCTGCTTGACTTTCCTTCTATTAATCGGTGAAGACGCAAGTGCTATCAAGGTTAAGATGGCAAAACTTGAGAATATCGCAATGCGTTTGGCAATCAAACAGGCTGAGAACGAGTGTATTATCGTCGACGACAGTTACCAGCTCGACCTTGGTTCGCTTACTCCAGCAATCGACTACGTGGTGAATGTGGCAGCTGGACGTAAACTGAAATCAGCTATCATCCTTTCTGATTTCCCAGGCGTGGCTGACAACGAAAGCGGACTATATAAAGAGTTGGCTCACCTAATCAGCCAGAAACATATTGATAGATTCATCGGCGTCGGAGCAACACTTTGCAAGTATAAGTCATTGTTTGAAAGCGATATAAAGACGGAATTCTACACGTCGAAAGATGAATTCCTATCTTCAATAGCCAATAAAAAACATTTTGAGAAAGAGGCAATCTTGATCAAGGGAGCACGAAACTTCCATTTTGAGGATATCGAGGAGCAATTAAGCGAGCGAATCCATGAGACTCGTCTTGAAGTCAACCTCTCTGCCCTTGCCCGCAATTTCCACTATTTCCGTAGCCATCTAAAGAAAGAGACTAAGATGGTGAGCATGGTGAAAGCCAACGCCTACGGAACAGGTGATATCGAGGTATCAAGATGCTTGGTAGCAGAAGGTGTTGATTATCTTGCAGTTGCAGTAGCCGACGAAGGTGTAATGCTTCGTAAGGCAGGTATCGACACCCCTATCATCGTGATGAATCCAGAGCGAAACAGTTTCGCCAAGATGTTTGAATACAACCTTGAACCAGAGATCTATAATTTCTCAATCGTGAAGCAGATGATTGCCGACGCGGAGAAACGTGGAGAGAGAGATTTCCCATTCCACTTGAAGCTCGACACAGGTATGCACCGACTTGGTTTTGAGAAGAAAGACCTTCCAGAACTAATCAAGCTACTAAAATCGCAGAACAATATCCGTCCGAAATCGGTATTCTCACATTTGGTCGGTTCAGACGGCGTACAATTCGACGATTTCACATTGCATCAGATAGCACTGTTTGAAGAGATGACGACGATGTTGAAGGCAGAATTCCCGTCGATCCTACGTCACATCCTTAATTCAGCAGGAATTGAGCGATTCAGCCAATATCAGTTTGATATGGTGCGACTTGGAATCGGTCATTACGGATTCTCAGGCATCGAAGGCAAGACACTAGAGGAAGTCTGCACGTTGAAGACTAAGATCTTGAATATCCGCGACGTTAAGAAAGGCGAAACAATCGGTTACGGACGCCAGGGAGTGACAGAAAGAGACTCCAAGATCGGAGTAATCGGTTTAGGCTATGCTGACGGATTAGACAGAGGTTTAGGCTGCGGAGTTGGCGAAGTTGTGGTGAGAGGCAAGAAAGCCAAGATCATCGGCAGAGTCTGCATGGACGTCTGCATGATTGATTTGACAGGCATAGATGCCATAGAAGGCGACGACGTAATTGTATTTGGCCCAGAAAACCCAATAGAAGGCGTTGCAGCCAAACTAAATACAATCTCATACGAAGTGTTGACAGGAGTCAACGAACGAGTCCAGAGAATATATGTGAGGGAATAAACGAGGTGATATTATTTACTTGTAGAGACGGGGCATGTCCCCATCTCTACAAACGTATTTCTTCTTCCATATCATTCTTAAAATTACGAGAAGATTTTAGAGCATCTATGATTTCTTCGTCAGATATGGAATCATCCTTCCACATACCACAAAACTCTTTCACATTGTGTTTTCTACTTGGAATTTTCTTTAATTTCGAAAGCATTTCAGTCAAAACATTGATGACTGATTCTGATTTGCTGGACAAGACCTCTGAATTAATATCAGCCAACAACTTGTCTCTAAGTTCAATTTCTAATGTTGTCATAATCCTATTTTTATTTTTTTGCAAATATAATACTTTTTTCAAAATCTCAAGTAGGCTTCATGATTTTTAGATCATAAGAACAAATTGAGATGTAGCGACTCTACTATTAACCATTGAACCTTACTTGAATATTCAATTTAATAAATAATTCGTCTCCTTTCATTTCTATTTTACCAAATTCATGACGTGAAGTACTAGGAGTATCAAAAAAAGTATTCTTAAACAAATAATCTTCTAAATCATTTCTGTCAAAGAAGTGATAGCAAACAACGTCACCATTTTCTTTAACTACAATATAACCTCCATTTGCATTGTATTTTCCATCCCACAATGTTGATGGAGTCATTCCAAGTGCAAAATTCAACAAGAACTGTTTTATTTTGTATTCATATATTAATGGATGTGAACCATTAGGAAAAGAAAGAGGATTTAATTCTTTTAATTTTTCAACTACATCACTTATTTTATTAATTCCACCAAAATAATACAATTTTAAGGCTTCTGCTATAAGTTTGGGCATACAAAAATCCAACAACTGTAGATTGGAATTAAATACAGAAGAAACAACATTTTCAAAAGAAAGATTTGCTCCATATTCATCTAAAAAATTCTTCTTTTTCTTAAACTTATCAAGACTATTGAACTCGTTAATTTTATTTATACTTAATGGAAATCCATTGATTTTATATAAGAAATTTGAGCCATCTTTATTGGCATTCAAAAGTGTAGAATTACCACCTAATTTAGATTTGATGCTATAACCTAACTCAGGTTTTATTCCTGTAGTTAAATTATGAATAACAATCCTTATGTCTGCTTTATCCGCACTTTTAGCTTTTATAGTATAACAACCAATTTTGTTCATAAAAGCCTCTATGTGTTCATCTCCTTCGGTTCCTTTTAAGGATTTGATAAAACTCAATAAATATTGAGCTTCTGAATTAAATTCAGATTGAGAAACAGAATTTGAATCAAAAGTAACACATTGATTCTCTGTATCTATACAATAAGAAATTCGATCTTTACTATCATCTCTAAATATCTTTAATATTGGATAAAACTTATCTTCATAAATATTCGTTTCTCCATCTCCAGAATACAATTTTCCATCTGCCAACAAACGGAAAAAAGCATATAATTCACTCCATTCACCTTTATTCCCGCTAACCATATCCTATAATTTTAATCTTTTAATGATTTCATTAGCAGTTGCCTGAATTGCAGGAACTGCTACGGAATTTCCAAACTGCTTATATGCGGAAGCATCTGCAACAGGTATGACAAAATTATCAGGAAACCCTTGTAATCTAGCCCATTCCCTTGGAGTCATTCGTCTAATACCTTGACGATTCACCTCTCCCTTGATTTTAGTTACTGGTGTAAAATCTATCAATCTATTATCAATAACTAAATTTCGTTCTCTTCCCATCCCTCCTACTACGATAGCATTTGCAATCTGATTATCGGCTATTATTTCATATCCAAAACCATGTCCTTTTGCCGCATGACGTTCTTTATGATTAATCAATGTCTGAATATACTGTGTTGATAACCAATACTTCACAGATGGACATTCCTTCTCCTTTACATCAATAAATCGTTTAGTATCATCAGAAGGTATAGGATACACAAATTCAGAAACGCCAATATCCTTTCTAAATCCTACAATATAAACACGTTCCCTGTGTTGGGGAACTCCAAAATTCATTGCATTTACTATCTGAGGATCTGGTACATAATAATCTAAATCATTACGAAGAACATTTAATATCGTGTCTATTGTTTTTCCTTTGTCATGTATAAGAAGCCCCTTTACGTTCTCTAAAAAGAATGCCTTAGGTCTTTTTCTTTTAATTATTTCAGCAACATCAAAAAATAGTGTTCCTCTAGTCTCTTCAAACCCCCTTCTTTTTCCAGCTAATGAAAATGCTTGACAAGGAAAACCAGCACATAAAATATCAAAACCATCAGGTATGTAACTTTTTGTTTCTTCTTTTGTTATATCACCAAATGGAACTTCTCCATAATTAGCAAAATACGTAGTTTTCGCTTGATCATCCCATTCTGAAGAAAATACACATCTACCACCTAAATTCTGCATTGCCATTCTAAAACCTCCAATTCCAGCAAATAAATCAATAAATGTAAATTTTGGATTTTCTTTAGGCAAAAAAGGGACATTAAAATAGTCTGGGAACAAACTATGTTGAATAGAAGCACCATCATGCTCACAAACAATCATAGCATTATTTGTAACACCATCCCCTAAAAGAGATAGAATATCAGGATCAGTTTTATTTATTTCTCTTTTATACGATTTTATAGTTTCATGTCCATAATTATGAAGAAAATGCGATAATAATGCATTTTCTTTATTCATAAGAATTTTTTCCTTTGTTACATTTTGTTTTTCCATTTTCTCTTTACTTCAAAACTTAATAACTCTAATCAAATAAAACCATATAAATATTGCCTATGATAGGTTCTAACTTTGCATTGCAAAACCAAACACCCCATAGGCATAAAGATAAACTATTAGGCAATATATTGTTATTAGCAATCAGTCAACTTATACCGACAATTATGCATTACGAATTAATACTTAATTTTGTGTCTATTTGCTCGCTTCTTGCGATACTCCTCCTTCATCTTGGCTGCACCCGAACCGTGTGTGCCTTTCTGATAGGTAGTCTTCTTGGCTTTTGTCTTCACCTTATCGGAATTCTGATTCTTGCTGTCGTCAGAAGCCTTCTTTTTGAAGACCATGCCATTCAATATGATATCTTCAATTGATCCGCTCATAATCTTATATTTTAATAAATCTATTATCTATCCCACGGTAGATTTTTTCGCTTTGCTCAAAATCAACCATGGGCTATTTAGAAATCAACCGTTCCACGGTTGTCTTCCCCAGACTCTCAACTTTAAGCTCTAAGCTTTCTGTTAGACGCACGTCCGTGCGTCTCTACATGCACCTCAGCTTAATCCAATTTCAATACTTCCAAGAATGCTTTCTGTGGTACCTCCACTGTTCCGATCTGCTTCATACGCTTCTTACCACGTTTCTGCTTCTCCAAAAGCTTTCTCTTACGTGAAATATCTCCTCCGTAACATTTTGCCGTAACGTCTTTGCGAACTGCCTTGATAGTTTCACGGGCAATAATCTTCGCACCAATTGCGGCCTGAATTGCGACCTCAAACTGCTGACGTGGGATCAACTCTTTCAACTTCTCACACATTCTCTTTCCAAGTCCGTATGCGTTGTCGATATGTGTCAATGTAGAAAGGGCATCAACAGGCTCTCCGTTAAGCAAAACGTCAAGTTTGATCAACTTGCTCTCTCGCATCTCACTTGGATGATAGTCGAACGACGCATATCCCTTTGAAATACTCTTTAGCTTATCGTAGAAGTCGAACACGATCTCTCCAAGCGGCATGTTATAGATTAGTTCGACGCGATTGCCGGATACATAATCCTGTCGCACCAACTCTCCACGTTTGCCAAGACAAAGTGTCATGATCGGTCCGATATACTCGGCAGCTGTGATGATGGAAGCCTTGATATATGGCTCCTCAATATGGTCGATAAGAGTGATGTCTGGCAAACCAGATGGGTTGTGTACCTCGATCATCTCTCCTTTCTTTGTGTAGACGTTGTAGCGAACGTTTGGCACTGTGGTGATGACATCCATGTCGAACTCACGGTCAAGACGCTCCTGGATAATCTCCATGTGAAGCATTCCCAAGAATCCACAACGGAATCCGAATCCCAACGCCAACGAAGACTCAGCCTGGAATGTCAACGACGCATCGTTAAGCTGTAGTTTTTCCATTGAGGCACGCAAGTTCTCGAAATCCTCTGTCTCAATTGGATAAACACCGGCGTAAACCATCGGTTTTACCTCCTCAAAACCTTCGATTGCCTTCTCACATGGTCTTTCGACATGTGTGATGGTATCTCCCACCTTAACCTCTGTACTTGTCTTGATGCCGGAGATGATATATCCCACGTTACCTGCGGACATCTCCTTCCTTGGCTCCATATCCAAACGAAGGATACCAATCTCGTCGGCAAGATACTCTTTCTCCGTCGCAACGAATTTTACCTTGTCACCAGGATGGAAAGTACCGTTGACAACCTTATAATATGCGATGATTCCACGGAATGGGTTGAACACAGAGTCGAAGATCAAACACTGCAATGGAGCCTCTGGATCACCCTTTGGTGGACGTATTCTCTCGACAATTGCACGAAGGATCTCATCCACACCTTGACCAGTCTTACCACTTGCACGGATAACCTCACTTCTATCGCAACCAAGAAGATCCACAATCTGATCCTCCACCTCTTCTGGCATTGCTCCAGGAAGGTCGATTTTATTCAAAATAGGAATAATCTCCAAGTCGTGCTCAAGAGCCATATAAAGATTGGAGATTGTCTGTGCCTGAATACCCTGTGACGCGTCTACAATAAGCAACGCACCCTCACACGCGGCAATAGAACGAGACACCTCGTAAGAGAAATCCACATGTCCGGGAGTATCAAGAAGATTCAACACATATTTTTGCTTTGATTGAAATTCTGCCTTATCGCCAGTGTAAGCGTAGTCCATCTGAATAGCATGGCTCTTAATCGTAATTCCTCTCTCTCTCTCAAGTTCCATGTCATCCAACACCTGGGCCTGCAAGTCCTTTCCTGTGACTGTCTTGGTCATTTCCAAAAGTCTGTCGGCTAGAGTACTCTTACCATGGTCGATGTGTGCGATAATACAAAAATTTCTAATATTTTTCATCTTATATATAATTTGAGTGCGAATTTACTTATTTTTGCCTAAAATACGGCATATAAGCACTGAAATTAGATGGATAAAAACGCAAATTCACTATATAAAGAGGTTTGCAGCAATGTTTTTGCTGACAAAATCAATAATGCGTTGCTTGTTTTGGTTCATTTGATCGCTACTCTTAAAAATTTAGGCGTAGACGACAAGCAAAACGCTCTTTCCTTGAAAGCGGAGCAACTTTCCCGCAATTTGGAGTTCATTCTTAAGTATGCTTTCGACGCTACTATCGA